>JACQAB010000160.1 GCA_016195205.1 Pseudomonadota bacterium | reverse complement strand
TGAAATGAACCTGCCGCTTGATCAATTCAGCAAAATTCTTGGCGACAAGAGCGTGATCCGCAACGCAAGCGAGATGGACGCCTATATGAAAGAATGGCGCGGGCGCGTGGTCGGCAAAAGCCCCTGCGTGCTGTTGCCGCAAACGACAGAACAAGTTTCGGCAATTGTGAAAATCTGCGCGGCGCAGAAAATCGCCCTTGTTCCGCAGGGCGGCAATAACGGGTTGGTGGGCGCGGGCGTGCCGACGACCGATAATTCCATGATCACCCTCAGCCTGAAGCGCATGAACAAAATCCGCGTGCTGGATGCCGATGATTTCAGCATGATCGCCGAAGCCGGATGCATTTTGACGGTAGCCAAGGAAGCTGCCGCGCTTCAATCGCGCCTTTTGGCCATGACGTTGGCCTCGGAAGGCTCGGCCAGCATCGGCGGGCTGATCGCCACTAATGCCGGTGGTTCCTACACTTTACGCTATGGCAACATGCGCGAGCAGGTGCTGGGCCTGGAGGCGGTCATGGCCGATGGCAGTGTGGTTTCTGAATTGCGCAGCTTGCGCAAGAACAACAGCGGCTATGACCTGAAACAGCTTTTGATCGGCTCCGAAGGCACGCTGGGCATCATCACCGCCGCGAGGCTGAAGCTTTTGCCCAAACCCAATCTTGTGGAAGCGGCGCTGGTCGCCCTGCCTGATGTGAAAAGCGCCATTACCGCCCTTGGCGTGCTGCGCGAAGCCACCGCCGACCGTTTATCGGCGTTTGAACTGATGCCGCGCCTGGCCATCGACAGCGCCGTGCGCTTTCTGAACAAGCGCGAGCCGTTTGATAAAACTTATCCGTGGTATGCGCTGGTGGAAACGCATGACAGCGGCGGCAGCGGCACGCTGGAAAAAGCGCTGGAAATCTTGTTTGGGAAAAATTTGGCGCTTGACGCCACCGTGGCCCAAAATCAGGCTCAGCATCGCGCTTTCTGGAACCTGCGGGAAGGTATCGTCGAGGCGCAAAAGTCGCTGGGCGCGTCTCTGAAGCACGATTTGGCGGCTCCTGTGGGCCGCATCGCGGAACTGATTGAGAAGGGTTCGGCGGTGGTCGAAAAAACCATTCCCGGCACACGGATTTATGCTTTCGGCCATGCGGGCGACGGCAACATCCATTTCAACCTCAGCCCGCCCGAGGGTATGAGTAAAGAAGCCTTTCTCGCCAAGCGCGAAGAAATGGCGGCACGGCTGAATGATCTGGTTTTGGCTTTGGGCGGGTCGATCAGCGCCGAGCATGGCATTGGCCGCTTTTACCGCGATGAATTCCTGCGCACGGGAGACCCGCTGCAGATTGCCTTGATGCGCAAAATTAAAGCGGCCTTCGACCCGCAGAACATTTTAAATCCGGGCGTGCTTCTCTAGGTTTGTCATCCCGGACAAGCGAGCCCTTGCGAGCGCAGATCCGGGATCCCATTTGGTTTTTAGAAACAGAAATAAAATGGGATCCCGGATAAACGCTTCGCATTTTCCGGGATGACACTAAAGGGTTTGGGCTTTCTCTTTACTCAACGCATCCTTCATCTGGCTTTGCGCCAGAATCATGACATTGAACAGCGTATCCGACGTATTCCCGGCGCGCTGCCAGTCGTTCAGCATGGGCATGGAACTGGGCGCGGGCATGGTGTCGGCCACCTCGTCCGGCGCGTGATAGAACATGCTGGAAAGCGCGGCCAGATCGCGCTTTGCCGGCGCCGAGGTGGAAGAATCCGAAGCCGTGGCGGCGGCCGCAAAATGCGACGTGCCGGAATTTTTAAACTTCGCGGCGAAATGCGCGTAAATCTGCTGCAGGCTGCGCGCCGAACCGGACTTGTTATAAAACACCGCCGGGTTGGCCTCGGCCGCGTCGGGCAGAACATAGGCCGCGGAAGCGTTCGGCGAAGTGCGCATGGCCTTGATGAATTTTTCGGCCCCGCCCGCGCCCAGAAAATGCGCCAGGTAAAGCTCGGTGGAGCCCACGTTGCCGCCCAGTTTGGCATCCAGATAATCTTTGTTCTCGCGCGTGTATTCCGCGGCCATGGCGGCGTTCAGCACCGGATCATGCCGCAGGTTGAGGATTTTTTCGCGCACGGCGCGGTCAGTCACCTGCGCCTTGCCGTTTTTCAGGGAAATAGCGTCGGCCTCGGCCGAAAGGCCATAATCGCCGCCGTGCTCTTTCACCATTTTCAGCCAGGTCTGGTTGATGAACTGGAACAACCCGGTGGCGCTGCTGCCATGAGCTTTCGCCCCCGGATTCATTCCGCTTTCCTGGTCGGCCTTGTTAAGGAGATAGGCAAAATCCACCCCCGTGCGGGCACTGGCCATGCGAATGGCGCCCACAACGGTATCCGTCCCAACATTCTGTAAGTGTTGGGTTTTTTGAGTGGCGTTGCCAATATCCCCAAACGGCCCTGTTTGCATGGCCTGTTGCTCCTCTTTCTCCTTAACGCTTTCTTCGCAAAGCGCGTGCCAACTTCCCCTAAGGCTGATAAGCCAGACAAATCCATGACTTACCGCCCGCCTTTAGACGATATTCGCTTCACACTTCGCCACCTGATCGGTTTTGAAAAGCTGGCGGCCCTGCCCGGCTGCGCGGGCGTGAACGAGGAACTGGCCGACGCCATTCTGGAAGAAGCCGGAAAGCTGGCGGCAGAAACCTTTGCCCCCCTCAACCACAAAGGCGACAAGCAGGGCCTGCGCTTTGCCAATGGCGAGGTGAAAACGCCCGATGGCTCGCGCCAGGCGTATCAACATTACGTGGAGGGCGGCTGGAACGGCCTCTGCTTCACCGAGGAACATGGCGGGCAGAACCTGCCCTTCACCTTGGCCATGGCGGTGCAGGAGATGCTGCAATCGGCCAATCTGTCGCTGGCGCTGTGCACGCTGTTGAACCAGGGCGCGGTGGAATTGCTAAGCGAACACGGCACCGACGCGCAGAAAAAACTTTATCTGCCCAGGCTGGTTAGCGGGTATTGGACCGGTACGATGAACCTTACCGAACCGCAGGCGGGATCCGACGTCGGCGCGGTGCGCTGCAAGGCCCGCAAAGACGGCGCCCATTACCGCGTGCAGGGCCAGAAGATCTTCATCAGCTATGGCGAGCATGATTTAAGCGAAAACATCATTCATCTGGTGCTGGCGCGCCTGCCCGACGCCCCGCCGGGAACCAAGGGTTTATCGCTGTTTCTGGTGCCAAAGCTGCTGGTGAATGCCAATGGCAGCCTGGGCGAACGCAATGACGTGATCTGCGCCTCGATCGAGCACAAGCTGGGCCAGCACGCCAGCCCTGCCTGCACGCTGGCCTTTGGTGACAAGGGCGGCGCCTATGCCGAACTCGTTGGAAAAGAAAATGGCGGCATCGAAGCCATGTTCGTGATGATGAACAACGCCCGCCTTGGCGTGGGCATTCAGGGCCTGGCGTTGTGCGAGCGCGCCACGCAGGAAGCGGCTGAATTCGCCCGCACGCGGGTGCAAAGCCGGCCGATTAATAATCCGAAAACAGATCCCGTCACCATCATCCACCACCCGGATGTACGGCGCATGCTGATGCTAATGAAGGCGCAAACCGAGGCGGCGCGCGCGCTGGCCTATAGCGCCGGGCTGGCAGCAGACCAAGCCAAGCGCGGGAAAGACGCCGCGGCGCAAGCAAGGGTGGATATGCTGACCCCCATCGTGAAGGCCTGGCTTACCGATTTATCCAACGAAATCACCTCGCTCGGCGTGCAGGTGTTCGGCGGCATGGGCTTTGTTGAGGAAACCGGCGCGGCGCAGCATATGCGCGATGCGCGCGTGCTGGCCATTTATGAGGGCACCAACGGCATCCAGGCGAATGACCTGCTGTTCCGCAAACTGGCGCGCGACGGCGGC
>JACQAB010000016.1 GCA_016195205.1 Pseudomonadota bacterium | reverse complement strand
CATGCCCGCGGCCAATATGCGGCCATCCTCCGTTAGGATCGCCATATCTTCTCATCAGCTCAGGGCCGCCGGTCTCGTGAAGCTTTTTCGTGAATAGAAAAGCACTCCATACCGACATCTCGTTCGTGGGCGGCGTGCGCGAACTCCAATGAGCGCCCTGTAGGGTTACTATTTTGGTTTTGTCCATGTTGATGCCGCAGAGTTCAGCGACCCTGCGTAACAACACCGAATATTTGAGGTCCTCTTCCCTTCCCAGGTCCCGGTCATACTCTGTTCCCGGCTTCGGATTTGGAACGCCGCCCAGGTGATCCGTGGGGCTTCGATGTTGACTGGCGAGTCGGTGAACTTTCTTCGCCTGTTCCGGAGTCATGGCCAACGCGGCAAGCTCTTCCCCCCTCATGCCAAAACGCGCGGCGACTTCTTCCAGTTTTTTGGGGTCGTCTTTGGCCAGCTTGCCGAACCAGGCCAAGTCGTCCACGGCCAGGCGCATGCCTTCATTGGGGAAGGACCGGCTGATAAATTCACGCAGGGCTATACCGTCGGGGGTTTTAACGTGGTTTGGATCCAAAACATTTGCACGCCTAACCATCACATGCGCCAGCATGGTCAGGACCTTGGTATTCGAACCAAGCCACCGCGGTACATTCACCTCATTGCCATAGGCAGGGCCTTTGCCATCCACGGGCACGAGCAGATAGGAACCCTTAAGCTTGGGATGCGGGATAAGGTTTGTGGGCGGGTTTACAACGGGCGGCAGAACGGCCCGGCGGCGCGCGGCGGCTGGCGCGCCCGTAGCTTGGGCCAATTCAAGAAAATGTGGGTCTGCCATGGAATTATTTTATGCGGCAGGTATTAAAGCTGGCTTTATTATGAGTTAAAAATTAACCCTTCGCGCAGGCAAAATACTGCAGCTTCGTGCTGCCAGTGATGCCGCGGGCCGCCAGTGAAGCCTGGTCAAGGTTGCCGATATAGCTGTATCCCTGCGGGCAGGAAGGCGTATGGCTGCGTTCGGTGGCCATTTCGATCACATAGCCCTGCCCACCCTGGGCAAGCTTGCCGCAACCAACGGCATCGCTGGCTTTGTTGTAAAGCGGCACGCCATCGGTGCAGGCGCGCTCAAAAGCAATTTCCTTCGCCAAGGGCTGAGCTTGCGCCGAAGTGGCGAAAACAAGGGCGAAAAGGGCGACAAAATAAAATATTTTTCTCATGACGAGCACTCCGGGGAAAATGAACTAACCGGGCCATCCTATCGGGGGGGGTTTAAATCGTGCTTAATCATGTACGCAAAGCGGGGAAAATTTACATAAAATGTCACGCATTTGGCGCCGCCGACTTATTTTTCCTATCTTATCCCGCATTCTACGGTTTCTGACGAATAAACCTGCAAGGGGGTATCGGGCACGACGCTTACATAATTATTACGCAGCAGGCGAAGGGTGGCCATGACCAGCCTGTCTTCAGGGTGTTCCTGGTTATAGCGCTCGCACATCTGCTGAAGCGTTTGCCTGATGGACGGCCTGTAATTCTTTTCGTAAAGCCTTTGGTAATATTTCTGCCAGTAATGATTTATAAACCCCAAGTGATAGGAATCCAGCTTCCAGATTCTTTTGTTTTCAAAAAGCGCCGTTATATCGGCTTTTTGCCCGGAAGTGGTGAGTCCTTCTGCCTCATAGCCATAAGTCCAATGCGTGGTCATGGGCGCAAAAAGATCCCATTTCTGGTAAACCAGGGTATAGGTCACCAGTTTTTTTATAAAAGTATAAACGGGCGAGTGTTTTTCAAATGGCGGCAGTGATACTACGTTACCTAGAAACGTAATCATGATCATCATGGCGCACAAAACTTCCATCAGGGGCCAGGCGCGCGGATGCTTGTCGGTGAAAGGAAGCAGACGGGACGTAAGCTTGCCCAGGGCCGGACGGCTGCGGCCAATCCACTCGTAAACACCCCGCATCAGCCCCTTAAGGAAGGGCAGATCGGTGACGGTTCCAAAAATCCAAGTGAAGGGGTTTTGGCGCAGAACAAAACTTACCGCTTCCCATTTCATATAGATTTTGCCGCGGTTGCCGTCTTTCACGATCCAAGAATGATGCTGCTTAAGCAAGGCCAGCATTTCAGGCTCAACGCTGGCGGGCAGAACCTGTGAAAAAGGCGAAAGGCACAGTTCGCGGAACAACCGCGCCGTTTTTTCACAGAAACCGCAGCCCGGATCGAAATACATTGCCATTTTCTCAAGCCGCGCGCGACGCCCGGCTAAAACCGCGTTGAACCAGTTGTCGGGGATAAGCAGTGACAGATAAAAAATACAGATATAAGGAAACAATCCCACCTGAAGCAGGAAGATGAACGAAAGCCGAAAGGCGTGCCCTGCACCCCGTCATGCATGGCATAATTAATGGCGTTTCCCTCCAGCCAGGGCTTGCCCATCAGCTTGAAAAAGGAGCCGAACAGGTAAAGCATGCAGACCTGCAGCTTGATGCCCGCGACAAAAACCGCCGGGATCGGCTCGTCGCGCGGGGCACGGGATAAAGCGGAATCCATGCTCCAATAACGGTTCAGCGGAAGAAACAGCGACCACAGGAACAGAAGGCGCATCAGGGCATCCGCGCCATAGCCAATCATCGGATTGCGCGCGTTAATGGCCATCAGACCCGCAAAAACGACCCATTTCATAATCTTCGTCCGGTAACCCACGGTAAAAAGAACCAGCGTGGGGATATAAACGGCCTGGAAAAGCATTAAATACCACGCGGCATTCGACCACTGCAGGACCGAAAAATTACTGATCGTCGGACGCATTTTGGCATTCATCGCCTGCGTGTAAAAACCGCCGTCTGAAAAGAAATCGGCGAAATAGGGCATGTAATTGAAGACAAAATTAAACAGCAGCAGCCCGCCCAGCAGGATGCGAAACAGGCTTAATCCCTGAAAAATGGTTACGGCGCTTTGACCGGCGGCATGGCTGGTATTTTGAGCAGGAGAAGCGGCGGAAGAAGAGGACATGATCAGGAAGGCTGGGGTATTTTTCGGGCGCGAGGCGGCCTGGCCTCTGGCTCAAAAGGCTTATTACTTTTTTCTTAAGATTGGGCTAACGAATTTTGCCAAGCCCCTGTCCATTCTAGGCAATATTCCTTTGCCTTTCTGAATTTATCCAAAATTTACCCGGAAACCGTACTGTTTAAAGAATTTTGGAAAATAAGATTTGGAGAAGATATGGCAGACCCTACCTATAAAGCTCAGCCAGGTGACGTAGCGGTCGGTAAAGACGATGCACCCGTTACCATCGTTGCCTATGTTTCGATGACTTGCCCGCACTGCGCAAATTTCGAAAAAAAAACATTCCCGCAGTTAAAAGAACGTTATATCGACACTGGCAAGGCGCGTTTCGTCTTTCGGCCATATCCTTTAGATAACATCGCAGCCGCAGGATCGATGCTGGCATACAAGGCCAATGAGAGTAAAAAGGGCTTCGACATGATCCATGCCTTATTCGCCAAGCAAGATGATCTTCTAAAGGCGGGTAATTCGGTCGAGGTTCTTAAGAAAATCGCCAAAGAAGTGGGTTTCGATGAAAACTTCGTCGACCAAACCCTGAAGGATCAGAATCTACTTAATGAAATTCAAGCGGGTCGCAAAGCGGCGGCTTCCGTATTGCAGAATATGGTCGGTTATGTCAGCGTGCCCGCTTTCTCAATCCGCGGTGAAATCTATAAGGGCGATATGACGATAGAAAACTGGGAAAAAGCCATCCAGAGGGCAACCGCCCTCGAGAAAAAGGCGGCTTCTTCCCAAGTTAAAGGGGCGGTGTCTTTTACGGCTTAACGCAACGGGAAACCCAATTCGTTAAAGTAAAGCCGTCACAAATTCTGCAAGGTCTCCACCGGTAAATAGACACCCTTGTATATGCGCGGCCTTTGCGGCCTGCAGATCACTATCCCGATCGCCGATCAACAGGCTTTCCGCCGCGTTCACGCCATGGCGGGCGATAAGCTCGCGAAGCATGCCGGGCTTGGGCTTGCGGCATTCACATTCCACGCGGTAAATCCCCTGCCCTTCCGTGGGATGGTGCGGGCAATAGGCAAAATCGTCGATCGCCGCGCCGTGTTTTTTAAATTCCTCGCGCATCCAGCGGTGCAGGGCATTCACATGGCTTTCGGTGTAAAGCCCGCGCCCCACGCCCGCCTGGTTGGTAATGACGAACACCTTATAGCCCGCCTCGTTCGCGGCTTTCACCGCCTCAAACACGCCGGGAATCCATTGAATGTGTTCGGGAAGATGGGGATAATTCGTATCGGCGTTCAGAACCCCATCGCGGTCAAAGAAAACGGCTTTAGACATTTTAGCAACCATCTAAAAACGTCATGCCAGCGAAAGCTGGCATCCAGGGCCACAAGCCGTGTCCTACGGCTCTGGATCCCAGCCTGCGCTGGGATGACGTGGCAAAGAGATTTTTAAATCGCATCATCAATAATCGCGCAGATCACATGCCCGACGGCAATGTGCATTTCCTGAATGCGCGGCGTGTGATCGGAGGGAACTTTCAGGCACAAATCGCAAAGCTCGGCTAGCTTGCCGCCCTTGCTGCCGGTCAACCCGATCACTTTCAGGCCCATGGCCTTCGCGGTTTCCGCCGCCTTCAGCACATTTTTACTGTTGCCGCTGGTGGACAGAGCGAAAAGCACGTCGCCTTTCTTCGCCAGGCCTTCCAGCTGGCGCGAAAAAATCACATCATACGAATAATCATTCGCCACCGCGGTCAAAGTAGAAGTGTTGGCATGCAGCGCCGTGGCGGCCAGCGCGCGGCGTTCCTTCATAAAGCGGCCCACCAGCTCGGCGGCGATATGCTGCGCGTCGGAAGCCGATCCGCCATTGCCGCAAAAGAACAGATGCCCCCCCGCCTTCAGGGTTTGCAGGGAAAGCTGCGCGGCCTTGTTCACCTCTTCCGCCTGCGCCTGCAGCTTGCGGAAATTGGCTTCGCCTTCGGCGAAAGATTCAGCGGCGAGCTTGGCAGTCATGCGTTTATTACTGGTCAGCGGGCTGGAAAAGAGGTTCAGAAGGTTCTTGCGCTTGCGGCGGCATGGCCAGTGCAGGCTGCATTTTTGCAGTCGGCTGCGGCTGAATGGGCCCAGGGCCAAAAAGCTGACCATAGGCGCGTTTTACATCGGTCTGTGCGTTCCGCATCTGGCGGCCCACATTGGCCATGATCAGCGAGGCCGAAGCCTCACTGTCGGCTTTTGCCTCGGCGGAAAGGCAGGCCAAGTAATCCTGCGTTTGCTTCACGAACAGGTTATAGCTGCCGGTGGCCGCATTCATCGTTCCGGCCGGCGCGTCGGGCGCAAGACCCACGAAAACCGGCGGCACGGGCCGTTGGCACATGGTGGATTGCCACAGGCCCTTGCCGTTCGAGAAATTCACGTTACCGGCATGGGCAAGGGTTGCAAAAAGAATAATCGTCATCCCCGCGAAGGCGGGGATCCACGATAGGCCCCAAGCCGTGTCTTTTGACTTTTCGTGGATGCCCGCCTTCCGCCTACGCTCTTCGAGCTTCGGCGGACGAGTTTGAGGAAAAGACCCGGCATAGCCTTGGCGAAGCCGGGGCGCGGGCATGACTGTTCTATTTTTCATCTTCCTTCTCCTATCTTTTAACAGCGGTTTTTTCCTGCGCGGCCTTGCCCTGACGCCGCGCCTTCAGGAATTCAGCCAGCGAAAAGGCCAATTCAATCGCCTGACTGGCATTCAGGCGTGGATCGCAATGGGTGTCATAACGGTCGCCCAGGTTACTTTCCGAAATGGCCACTGCACCGCCCAGGCATTCAGTCACATCCCGTCCGGTAAGTTCAAGATGAACGCCGCCGGCATGCACGCTTTCCGCCTCGCACACGGAAAAGAACCCGCGCACCTCGTTCATGATGCGGTCGAACGGACGGGTTTTGATGCCCGCCGCCGTTTTCACCGTGTTGCCGTGCATGGGATCAGATGCCCACGCCACCATGCGGCCTTCCTTTTTCACCGCGCGCAGCAGCGGTGGCAGTTTTTCGGCCACTTTATCGGAACCCATGCGCGCGATCAGCGTGAGGCGGCCGGGCTCGTTCTCAGGATTCAGAATGTCAATGAGGCGCAGCAACTCGTCGGTGTTCATCGACGGTCCGCATTTCAGGCCAAGCGGATTTTTCACGCCGCGCATGAATTCCACATGTGCGCCGTCGGGCTGGCGGGTGCGGTCGCCGATCCACAGCAGATGCGCGGATACGTCATACCAGTCGCCGGTGGTGCTATCGATGCGCGTGAGGGCCTGTTCATAAGGCAGCAACAGCGCCTCATGCGAAGTAAAGAAGTCAGTCTCGCGCAGCTGCGGCACGTTTTCAGAGGTCAGCCCGCAGGCCTCCATGAATTGCAGCGTTTCATCGAGGCGATTGGCCAGGTCGCGATATTTCGCGCCCGCCGGAGAGCTTTCGACGAAGTTCAACGTCCACTGGTGTACCTTGTGCAGATCGGCATAGCCGCCCTGCGCGAAGGCGCGCAGCAGGTTCAATGTGGCGGCCGACTGGTTATAGGCCTGCACCATGCGTTCCGGATCAGGCACGCGGGTTTTGGCGTCAAAATCCATGCCATTGATGATGTCACCCTTATACGAGGGCAGGCTTTGGCCGTTCTGCACCTCCTGCGGCTCGCTGCGTGGCTTGGCGAATTGGCCAGCCATGCGGCCCACTTTCACGATTGGCGTGGAAGCGCCGAAGGTCAGCACAATCGCCATTTGCAGGATCACGCGGAACGTGTCGCGGATGTTGTTGGGATGGAATTCGGCGAAGCTTTCCGCGCAGTCGCCACCCTGAAGCAGAAAAGCGTTGCCCTGCGCCACGCGGGCCAGCGCCGCCTTAAGGCGGCGCGCTTCGCCCGCGAAAACCAGCGGGGGATAATTTTTCAGGCGGTCTACCACGGCGTCTACGGCCTTCGGATCGGGGTAATCTGGCTGCTGCAACGCGCCTTTGGCTTTCCAGGTTTCGGGGGTCCAGGTTTTCATAACTTAAATATATAGCGAATTAGATGTGGCAGAAGTAAGAAAAATAACTGCTTAACCAGAGCATTCGATACGAAATTGTGAGCCCTAACTCCCCTCCCTTCGGGAGGGGTTGGGGGAGGGAATTACCTGGAACGGGCTAGACCTCGGCTCGGCCCTTCCCCCTTTATCCCCTTCCGAAGGAAGGGGATAATAAAATCACTCCACCGTCACGCTTTTCGCCAAGTTGCGCGGCTGGTCCACGTCGGTGCCCTTGGCCACCGCGGTGTGATAGGCCAGAAGCTGCAAGGCCACCACGCACAGGAACGGGCTGGCGAAGGGGTCAACCGTCGGCAGCGCCATGCACCAGAAGGGTGGCGGTTGCATGCGTTTTTGTCCTTCGGCATCGGTCAGCACAAACACCTTGGCGCCGCGCGCCACCACTTCCTGGATGTTCGAGGCGGTTTTTTCAAACAGCGCGTCATGCGGGGCGATCACCACCACCGGCATGTCTTCATCGATCAGGGCGATGGGGCCGTGTTTCAACTCGCCCGCCGCGTAACCTTCGGCATGGATATAGGAAATTTCCTTCAGCTTCAGCGCGCCTTCCAGCGCGATGGGATAATTCACCCCCCGGCCGAAATAAAGAACGTCGTGCTTTTCGAACAGATGATGCGCGGCGTCTTTCAACTTGTTCTGCTGCTGCAGGATGTGGTTGATGTGCCCCGGCACCTCGCACAAAGCCTTCACAATTTCCTGCGCGCGGGATTTATCAAGCGTGCCACGGGTCTGCGCCGCATCCAGCGCCAGGCAGGCCAGCGCGGTAAGCTGCGCCGTGAAGGCCTTGGTGGAAGCCACGCCGATTTCCGGCCCCGCCAGGGTTTGCAGCATGCCGTCGGCGGCGCGGGTGATGGAGCTTCCCGGCACATTTACCACCGCCAGCGTTTTCTGCCCGCCGGCCTTGGTGAAATTCAGCGCCGCCAGCGTGTCGGCCGTCTCCCCAGACTGCGACACCACGATCAGCGCGCCTTTTTTGTGCAAGGGCCCGTTGCGGTAGCGGAATTCCGAGGCGACATCCACTTCCACCGGCAGGCGCGCCAGTTGTTCGAACCAGTATTTGGCCACATAGCCGGCGTAAAACGCCGTGCCGCAGCCGATGATGGTGAGCTTTTCCAGATTTTTCCATGCGAAGGGCAGCTTGGGCAGATTCACTTCGCCCTTTTCAATATCAATCAAGCTGTTCAGCGTGTCGCCGATCACGCCGGGCTGTTCAAAAATTTCCTTCAGCATGTAATGGCGGTAACCCGCCTTGCCGGTCACCGCGCCGCTTAAATTGGTTTGCTCGATGGAACGCTTGACCACCTTGTTCATGGCATCGTGGATGACCACGGCATTCTGCGAAAGCTCAACCCAATCGCCTTCTTCCAGATAGGTGATGCGCTGGGTAAGCGGGGCCAGGGCCAAAGCATCCGAGCCCAAATACATTTCCCCTTCGCCATAGCCAACCGCCAGCGGACTGCCGCGCCGCGCGCCGATAATCAAACCGTCATGCCCGGTAAAAATCATCGCCAGCGCAAAAGCGCCTTCAAGGCGCGGAAAGGCCTTGGCCGCGGCTTCGGCGGGCGTGGCGCCTTCCTTCACATACACGCTAAGCAGATGGGCCACGGTTTCCGTGTCGGTTTCCGACTGAAACACGCAGCCCTTGGCTTCCAGCTCGCGCCGCAGCTCTTTGTAATTCTCGATAATGCCGTTATGCACGATGGCCACCTGTTCGGTGGCATGCGGATGGGCATTGGCCTCGTTCGGCTTGCCATGCGTGGCCCAGCGCGTGTGGCCGATGCCGGTGGTGCCGTGAATGGGTTCCTTCTGCAGCCGCTCTTCCAGCATCTGGATTTTGCCCTTGGCTCTCCGGCGCTCAATCCCCTTGCCGTTCAGCGTGGCGATGCCCGCGCTGTCATAGCCGCGGTATTCAAGGCGGCGCAGCCCTTCCAGCAAAAGCTGGGGC
>JACQAB010000182.1 GCA_016195205.1 Pseudomonadota bacterium | reverse complement strand
GGCGAGGTGCGCGACTGGGTCGATGACCGTGCGCATATGCCGGAAGGGATGAATTTCCTTATCCAGAAATACTCCGACCGCATGCTGTTCCTGCCCACGAGCCTTTGCGCGGCGCATTGCCTTTATTGCTTCCGGCAGGATGTGCTTTCCGAAAATAAAGATAGGCTGGAACCGGGTTTGGACAAAAAACTTAAGGTTCTGGTACAGCATCTGCGCAAACACCCGCAAACGCGCGAGGTGATTTTATCGGGCGGCGATCCGCTGATGCTTTCAGCGGGCGATCTGGAAAAGGTTTTTGCGGCGCTGCGCGACGTGGAAACCGTGACCGACATCCGCGTGCACAGCCGCGCGCCGGTTTTTGCCCCGGCTATTTTAAGTGACTCGAAGCTGCGGCTTATGGCCGAAAGCCGCGTGCGCTTTGTTTTTCATATCATTCATCCCTATGAAATTTGTGAAGAGGTGGCGGCGCTCATTACCCGCATGCGCGCGGCGGGCCTGCGGCTTTACAATCATTTTCCTTTACTGCGCAAAATTAATGATCATGCCCAGGTGCTGCGCGCGCTGATTCAAAAGCTGCAGGCGCTGGAAGTGGATACGTTCTCTATTTACGTGCCCGAACCGCTGGAATATTCCGCCGCCTATCGCCTCCCGTTTCGCCGCGCCTGCAAGCTAGTGGACGAAACGCGCGCCGGCCTTCCCGGCTGGGCCGATTTCCGCTTCTGCCTCGACACGCCGCTGGGCAAAGTGGGGCGTGAGCATTTGGTTGCACAGGACACCGCTTCAAATACGCTGGTGTTTATGGTTGAAGGAAAGCGCGTTCGCTATCCCGATTTCCCCGCGGAAATGGACGAGGCGGGGGATTTAAAAACGCTGTTGTGGAAAAAGGAATGTCATCCCGGCCAAGCGTAGCGCGAGCCGGGATCCCATTTGTTTAATGAAAAGAAAAATAAAATGGGATCCCCGATAAGCGCTTCGCGCTTTCGGGGATGACAGCTTCGCTGTCAGCTCATCAACTTGCCGGTGAGCGTGTCGCTTTCGTGAACGTTGTTGCGGCGTTCGATGTTTTCAGCGAAGGCCTTCAGGTCTTTGGGCGAAATATTATATTTTTTCTTGTCGAAGTCTTTCATGATTTCTTTCATGTACTCGGGATTCCGGATCAGCCGGCAGGCATCGGTGGCCACAGTGGTGTTGCTGCGCATATCGTTCGAGCCGTTGCGCGCCCCGCGTTTCATATGGCCGGTGGTGCCAAAATCATAGCTGATGTTATCCCCGTATTGCATCGTGAAGCTGCTGAGGCGTGGATATTCACCAAATGCGACTTTGAACTCGCCACTCGTTTTGGCGCTGTTTTTGGCAATTGAGCGATAGCTTTGGCAGCTGAAATCCATGCCTGTGAATTTACGCCAGCATACTTAACACCCCGCTAATATGCGGATTTTCCTTGTTTTTTGAGGGGTTCCTGTGATGGGCTTCCTGCCATGAATCGCATCGACCTGCCTTTTGTGGATTACCAATACCCCGCCGGAAAGGGCCCCCCCGGCCTGTTCATGCTGGTGGGCGAGGCGCCGGGGAAGGATGAAGTCAAGCAGGGCATGCCCTTCGTGGGCCGCAGCGGCAAACTGCTGGATAAGAATTTGCAGGAAGCCGGGCTAGAGCGCGGTCAGTGCCTGGTCGCCAACGTGTTCCGCTATCAGCCGCCGGGAAACAAGGTGGGGCATTTTTTTCTCTCAAACCGCGCGGCGGAAGCGGTGGGAGAAAAGCTTGCCGTGGAATTCGGAAAATTTGGCGGTAAATCGGTGCGCGCGCTTTTCGCGGCCGAGCTTGAATATCTTAAAAAAACCATTGCCGAGAAAAAGCCGAAGGTGATTGTCACGCTGGGGGCCACGCCGCTGTGGGCGCTGACGGGGCTGGGGGGTATCGTCGCCCTGCGCGGCAAGCTGCAGGAATGCCGTTTTGTTCCGGGTATTCCGGTTATTCCCACCTTTCATCCTAGTTACATTCTGCGTGGCAACTGGGCGGCGGAGCCCTTGTTTCAGAAGGACTTGGCGGAATCGCGGAAAATATTAATGGCTTAAGGGGCGGAAGGTTTTCTGTTATCTTTCGGGAAATTCGAAATGGAGAAATAAAATGAAAGTAGGATCTTCTCTCCTTTTAGGCCTTACCGCCGCCACGAGTATTATCACCTGGGCCTCTTCGGCCCAGGATAAAATCAACAGGGCCGTCGACCATAATCAAGACGTTGCCGACAGTCTTGCTGCATCCCATATCGCCATGTGCGATCGGGCGATAGAGTCAGGAAGCGCCGAGAAGGCGCTGCGGACCTACCATGCAAGTTACAGGGGGCCCTATAAAATGGGTGGGGCCATGAATTATAACGAAGGTCTCCGTCACGAGTGGTGGAGCGCCGTTTATTACGCCTCGTTTCGTTACATCGATAAAAGAAGTGCAGGATGGGGTGGACCGCTGCCTTCGAAAGCCGAAGTTGGCGAAGCGGTATTGAAAATCATCCCTGCAGGTCTTGGTGACACAAGCGCGCCGCGTTCCGGATTTGCAAACGCCAGAACCTTAGTATTGGCATGCGGGGAGCGGCCTAAAGATAGAATTGATACACGCGCTCTTTTCCCGAACGATCTGGTGAGTACCGGGCGCTCAATCCTGTCTTACGGACTCTGATAAATCTCCGATAAAGCCCGTCTGTGCCTGGGCCGCTTTTCAGCCCGAAAAGTTAAGAAATTCGGCATCAATCTTGTAAAAAACAAGGAATCTTCGGGTTTTACGGCAGCGCAACTATACATTCCCTTGCTTTCATGGAATTCCTTTCGCTACCTATAGCG
>JACQAB010000154.1 GCA_016195205.1 Pseudomonadota bacterium | reverse complement strand
GCCAAGGTCAGCGCGCGCTCCATCCCCGGCGCGGCGGTGCTGCCGCATGACCATCCGGATATCCTGAAATTTCTGGAAGCCAGAAATATCTCGCCCTCCTTGGTGACCGAAGCGATTGGCGAGTTGCGCCGCACCGACAATGAAATGTCGCGCGCGGTGGAAGACATCATCACCGCGCTGCTGAAGAAGAATATTTTGAAAATGAATGACCTGCCCAAGGCCGTTCAGGACCGCATCGCCCATCGCGTGCGGATGCGTATCCAGATTCAGGACACTTACGACCGCGCTTCGGGCCCCTAGTTATCCCTTCTATTTAAGCCTTTATGCGGCGGCCATACTTTAAGGCCGAGGAAATATGCTCGAGCTTCAGCATGGGAAAAACGCGCAAAATGCCGGAAACACCTTCCCCGCTGGCCAGCATATCCAATACCTGCCCCACCATAACGCGCGTACCGGTAAAAACCGGCTTGCCCTGGCAAACCTTTGGGTCGGTCATAATGTAATAATTCAGATGCATTTTTTGTCCCTCTGGGGAACACCCTACGCTTTATTCGCGTGAAACACCCGCCTTAGTTTAGTTTCAGCGATAAATGGGCGGTTTAGATGCCGGCGGCCGCGCTTCGGCGGGGGCGGTTAGTTAATCGCACTCTATCCGGTCTCCAGATTTTGTTACATATATCCGGGTGGGGCGGGAAGTTCCGTTGGGGATGTAGTGGAAGCCGGGTTTTATATTTTCTGGACGCGACCGTGCCATGCGCTGATATGCCGCATATGCCGATCTTGCCGCACCTTCTGAACCCGGCGAGTCAGATCTGGCTCCCCACTGCCACATAGTAAAAGCGTCATCCACGAATGGTGGTTGTCTTTCGGACATATTATTTTTCTCCTAAAGGTTTTATATAAAAAATCCAGGCCAATAAGACCACGTTTTTTATCTGTCTTCAAGCAAGATAAAAATTTGAGAATTAACCATCTAACTACTTCCCAAACTTGTTTGTCATCGGATAGCGCCGGTCGCGGCCAAAGGCGCGGGCGGTAATTTTGGTGCCCGGCGGCGCCTGGTGCCGCTTGTATTCCGCGGTTTTCAGCATGCGCAGAACCTTTTGCACCACGGCTTCGGGATGCCCGCGGCTGACGATATCGGCCACGCCCATTTCTTTTTCCACCAGGCATTGCAGGATGTCATCCAGCACATCATAGGGCGGCAGTGTGTCTTGATCCTTCTGGTTGACTTTCAGTTCGGCCGTGGGCGCGCGTGTGAGGATATTTTCGGGAATAACCTTGCCGGCAGGGCCAAGGCCGTTTTGCGGCCGGTGCGCGTTGCGCCAGCGACTGAGGCGATAGACCAGCGTTTTATAAACGTCTTTAATCGGCGCGTAACCGCCGCACATATCACCATACAGCGTGGTGTAGCCCGTGGCGTATTCCGACTTATTGCCGGTAGCCATCACCATGAATCCGGTGGCGTTGGAAAGCGCCATTAAAATCACGCCGCGCAGGCGGGATTGAATATTCTGGTCCATCAGATCGGTATTGCGTCCCTGCACCTGCGGCGCCAACGCCGTGCCCAGCGCGCGCATGCCGGGTTCGATGGAAACCGTGCGGTAATCACAGTCCAATGCCTTGACCACAGCGGCGGCATCGTCCAGGCTTTCTTTCGAGGTATAGGGTGACGGCATCATCACCGTGGTCACGCGCTTGGGTCCGAAGGCATCCACCGCTAGGCAAGCCACGAGGGCGCTGTCGATCCCACCGGAAAGCCCCAACAGCACGCCGGGGAAGCCGTTCTTCTCAACATAGTCGCGTAGGCCCAGCACCAGCGCGCCGTAAAGCGTTTCTTCTTCGCTGGGAACATCGGCTAGGGCCAAAGCCTCGGGCACGGCCTGCTTGCCGTTTTTCTGCCAGCGCGTGAGAACCAGCTTTTCTTCAAAAAGTCCCAGTGCCGCGGCCACCTGCCCTTCCTGGTTCATGACAAAAGAGCCACCGTCGAATAAAACCTCATCCTGGCCACCCACGGCATTCACATACACCACCGGCAGCCCGGTTTCCTTCACGCGTGCGGCAATCTGCGCCTTGCGGATAAGCTGCTTGTCGGTTTCCAGTGGGCTGGCGTTCAGGGACAGGATTACTTCCGCTCCATTGCGGCGCAGAACCATGGCTTTGTCCTTGCTCCACAGGTCTTCGCACACCGCCACGCCCAGACGAATACCCTTTAAAGCAAAGATCTCGCCCTCTTCCTTCGGGCTGCCCATGAAAACGCGCTTGTCGTCGAAAATGCCGTAGTTCGGCAGGTCGTATTTGAACCACAGTTTTTCAATTTTTCCGGCGCGCAGCAGCGCCGCGGCGTTATAAGGTTTGGCGCCATAGCCCTCGCCGCTTTTCCATGGCAGGCCGATCAGAAGCGCGGGGCCCTTGGCGGTTTTTTCGGCCAGGGCCTGCGCCGCTTCCATGCAGCCTTCGATATAGGCGGGACGGCAAACCAGATCTTCAGGGGGATAGCCGCTGATGCATAATTCAGGCATCACCACCAGATCGGCGTTTTGCGCCTGGGCCTGGGCGGCGGCCTCGGCCATTTTGCGGCTGTTGCCGTCGATATCGCCCAGGGTGGAATTGATCTGGGCCAGGGCTATGTTAAGAGTATCGGACATACCCGTAATTATTTAGCGCTTTCGCCGTTTCCGCAAAATCTGTTTCTAAAGCCCAGAGATTTCTGCTAGGTTTTGCGGCGTAAAAGCCTCACTCTCTGAAAGTTACGCTCATGACAGATCCGCTTAATGAATCACCCACCCTGGAAGAACAAGTCAAAGCCCAGGTGAAAGACAAAGGCACCTGGCTGCGCCTGTTTTTCATCGCCCTGTTCGCGGTG
>JACQAB010000153.1 GCA_016195205.1 Pseudomonadota bacterium | reverse complement strand
TCCGTGCCCAAATTGCTTTATCCGGCCCTGCAGGTGAATCTGCGCGCGGGGCGGCTGCCTGCGCCCGAAGCCAACGACATTTCCTACCTCAAGATTCCGCTTAATCTTTCCGGCGGGAAGTAATACCTTTTCAAAAAACCAGGGGGATTCGCCTATGCCTACCGCCTATCAGCTGAAAACCGTTTCCTCGCCCGTGGGAAAGCTTTACCTGGTCGCCGACCGGCACCATCTGGTGGGCTGCTTTTTCAACGATGGTAAAATGAAAACCAGTTTCCAGGGCAAGCCGTTCACGCCAGGCGAAAACCCGGTGCTGCGCAAGGCCGCCGCGCAATTGAAAGAATATTTCGCCGGCAAACGCGCGCGCTTTTCCATTCCTTTCCGGTTCGAGGGCACGGATTTCCAGAAAAAAGTATGGAAAGGCCTGACGCGGATTTCCTTCGGCGAAACGCTGTCGTACCGTGGCCTCGCCCGGAAAATCGGCGAGCACAAAGCGGCGCGCGCCGTGGGCAACGCCAACGGACGCAATCCCATTTGCATCATCGTGCCCTGCCATCGCGTCATTGCCGCCGATGGCGGCATGGGCGGCTTCACCGGCGGCCTGGATAAAAAGCGCAAGCTGCTGAAGCTAGAGCAGATCGCGATCAAAGCGGAATGACTGGGCGGGTTTGATCGCGTGAATCTGCTCGGCCAATCAAAACTCAAAAACGCGCCTGCGGCTGACGGTTTTCAATTCTGTTTTCTTTAAGATGGCTTTAGGGCGGCCCCCATGAGGTTTCCGCGGGAATCCGCGCCGGATTCCTTTTTTGTTGAATAGCCCGCTTATGCCGCGCGTAGTAAAGTCAGGCTGAGAAATGAAACATTTCCCCAAACCCATGGAGAGAGATATGAAACTCGGCAAAACCCTTCTGGCCCTGGCCACGGTAGCCACCCTGGCCACGGCGCCTCTGGCTTCAGCGCAGGCGGAGCCCTGGCACCATGGCGGCAGCCACGGCAATTGGAACCATGGCGGTAACTGGAATCACGGTGGAAACTGGCATGGCGGAAGCTGGCACCGGGACCATGACGGCAACGGCGCGCTGTTTGGCGGGCTGATCGCCGGATCGCTGCTGTCGGCGGTGCTGCTCAGCCGGCCAAGCTATTACTACCCGCCCACTTATTATGAATACCCGGTCTATTACGCGCCCCCACCGGTGTATTATTATCCGCCTCCGCCACCACGCCCACACCGGTGATCGCGCCAGTGATGACATGCGTGGTGGAAATCGGCAGTTTCAATTGCGTCGCCAGTAAAATAGACAACGCCGCTGCGGTTTCGGCGCAGAAGCCGCCTTGCGGGCGCAAATGCGTAATGCGCCGGCTCATGGTTTTCACAATGCGCCAGCCGCCGGCCAGCGTGCAAAGCCCCATCGACAAATAGGCCGACCACAAAACCCAATGCGGCACCTCGAAACTTCTCAGCGCCCCGGCGCTGACCAAAACGCCGGTGATGATGCCCGCCGTTTTCTGCGCGTCATTGCCGCCATGCGACAGGCTCATGAAGGCGCTGGATACCAGCTGCGCGCGGCGGAACCAGCGCTCGGCCTTGGGGCCCTCCACGCGATGAAACAGCCACGAGGTTAAAATCATCATTACATAGGCCAACAGCAGGCCGGTGATCGGCGCGATGAAAATGAAGGCCAGGGTGAGAATCCAGCCCGATGGAATCAGCGCGGCGAAAGTTTTGCCGATGCCTTCGGTCAGCGCGGCGTTGGCCATGGCCGCGCCGGCATAGCCGCCGATCAGCGTATGCGACGAGCTGGAGGGAATTTTCCACCACCAGGTCAAAAGGTTCCAGGTAATCGCGCCTAGCAGCCCCGCCAAAATCACCGGCACGGTGACGAAGTGCAGGTCGATCAGCCCCTTGCCCACCATTTTAGCGACCCCGGTGCCGATCACGAATACCGCCAGCACGTTGAACGCCGCCGACCACAGCACGGCGACAAAAGGCGACAATACGCGCGTCGCCACCACCGTGGCGATGGCATTGGCGGCATCGTGAAAGCCGTTGATGAAATCGAAAACCAGCGCGACAAAAATGACGAAGATAACGAGGAGCAGCGAGGCGTCCATGCCGCTCATCCGCCCTTGATGTGAATGCGGCCCAGAATGGTGGCCACCTGGGCAAAGGCGTCGCCGGTGGCCTCGAAATATTCGTAAATCTCTTTCTGCTTCATCAGGGCGATGGCGTCGCGCTCTCTGGTGAACAGCTCGGCGATGGCGGCGCGGGTGATTTTATCGACCTCGGCCTCGCAATCTTTCAAAGCGATGCAGGCGGCGATCACGTCACCCTTCTTGCGCAGCGTTTCAATCGCCTTGCCCACCCCGCCCGACGCCTCGGCCAGCCGCACGGCCAGCTGCTGCATGGCGGGCGGCACCGGCGCCAACCCATAGGCCCCGGCGCGATGCGCCACGTCTTCCATGCCGTCGATGATGTCGTCCAGATGGTGGATCAGCGCGAAAATATCTTCCGGATCGAAGGGCGTGATGAAGCTTTTATGCAGGGTGTTGAACAGCTTCATGCCCAACCTATCGGCCTCGTCTTCCAGCACATGCATGCGCGCGGCTAGAGGCTTCATGCCGCTTTCGCCCTTGTGAAAAGCGTCGCGCAATTCCCCGGCGGCTTTTTCCAGAAGCGCCGCAAATTCGGCGAACAGGGTATAGAACCGGTCTTGCTTGGGAAGCAGGTTCATGAAAAAATTTCTCCGATCGGAACGGCGTATTTCAATTTCCACTTAAAAGTGCTGTCGCGGTTGGCGGGCGTGACACCGATCAAATACCCCAGCTCATAACTCACGCCCTTCAGGCCCAGCGACGACAAGTTGCCGTAAAGCGCCGGTCCGATCATCAGCCCCTGGTTGCGGAATTTTTCCTTCTGCTGGGTATCGCCCATCACTTCAAATCCAGGCTCGGCCCAGGGCTGCACGGAGTATTTGCTCATCCAGCGGTATTGCAGGCGCACGCCGCTGTTTTCGGTGTCGCCGAAATCGCGACGCACATACAGGTTGCCTAGATTCACCAGCTTGCCGAAATCGCGCCGCGCCAGAAGACCGAAAGTCAGATTATGCGTGTTATTGGGATAGTTGCTGATAAAAATATCCTGATACAACCCGAACACCACCTCGTTCTGAACGTCCTTGCCGTTCAGGTTGAAAATATTTTCCCACTTGAAACCCTTGTAGTGGAAACGATCACTGCGCTTCTGCTCGAACACGGCTTCGACTTTAGTTTTCCAACGTTGCGTCACGCCGTAGGCGGCGTTGAATTCAAATTCCTTTTCGTCGTTCTGGGTGGGGTCGCGGTCGTTTTGCAGCTTGCCCTTCTGCTCGAACTCCAGCAGGCCTTCCTCGACCAGCGGCGATTTCACGGTTTCCACGGCCCAAAGCGGGGCGGGTGCGGCGAGAAGAAAAAGCGCAACAAGGAGAAGGGTTTTGCGCATCGCGTGTCCTTTGGTGGAAAGGGCCAGCGAGGTGTAGCGGGTATGGAGAAAAAGGCAAGCCGCCGCCCGGGGGCCGGGCCACTTATGCACATGTTTATCGATTAAAATCAGCCCCTGCCACGATAAGCACTTACGCCCGTCTCCGGCAGGGTCACGCTGCCGGGCAGCTTGCCGGTCTGCCAGAACACGTCGATGGCGATGCCGCCGCGTGGATACCAGTAGCCGGCGATGCGCAGATAGCGCGGCTTGATGCAGGCGGCAATGCGCTTGCCGATCGTCACCGTGCAGTCTTCATGGAACGACCCGTGATCGCGGAACGAGGCCAGGAACAGTTTCAACGATTTGCTTTCCAGCAGAAAGCCGCCCGGCACGTAATCGATCACCAGATGCGCGAAATCGGGCTGGCCGGTGATGGGGCACAGCGCGGTGAATTCCGGCACGGCAAAACGCGCCACGTAAAAATCCTTCGGGTGCGGGTTAGCCACGCGTTCCAGCACCGCCTTGCCGGGCGAAGCCGGAATGACGCTGGGATGGCCCAGTTGTTTGAGAGAGGATTTTTTGCGCTTGGGCATGCGGCGAGGCGCGGAAAAATCCCGCGTTTCCTTTGTTTAACGGCAGATCAACCGCGAACGGCCGCCACGGCGTTGGGCGGCGTATAAACCGCCGGCGGGGCAGGCGGCGGGGGCGGATTGGCCACCGTGCTGCTGCTGGAATTCACGTCGTAGGAAGAGTTGCTGCCGCTAGACGTCGAACCGGTATCGGTGCTGATCGTGTCGCTGCTGGTGGCAGCCTCGTCATCGGCAAGAACGGGCGAAGCAGCGAAAGCCGGGACTAGAAGCACGGCCAGCGCAAGCATCCAGGCAAGTTTTTTCATGGCAAGATCCTTTAAGGAAAGAGGCGCGTTAAGACAACGCTGTGGCAGCGTGTTTGTCAATCCATTCCCGTTAACCAAGAATCCGCCCAAGACGTTAACGTTCAAACCAAAAGCAGAACGCCGCGAAACCGACTTGTCACGCGGCACAGGCTTTCCTAAAGTGCCCGTCTTACCGGTTGTTTTTGCCTTTCCCGCCCTTTTCCAA
Organism: Pseudomonadota bacterium; assembly: GCA_016195205.1. Lineage (GTDB taxonomy): Bacteria > Pseudomonadota > Alphaproteobacteria > UBA9219 > RGZA01 > JACQAB01. Next base: position 1,793 of record JACQAB010000153.1, on the reverse strand, counting down.
TCAAGGAGTACAGTTATGAAACATTTCCCCGCCGCGGCCCTGCTGGGCGCCTGCGCCCTTCTTCTTTCCGGCTGCATGGCCACCCATCCCGACACGCTCATGCGCAAGCAGGTGGTGTGGCTGCATGCCGATGGTTCGATGACGCCCGCTTGCTCCCATGGCTGGATGGGCGTGAAGGGCCAGAAATTCACCGGCGGCAAGCATCATCGCCGTCACCACCGCAAAGCCGCCGCGAAAAAAGAATCCGCGCCGGTGAAAAAAGAAGCGCCGGCCAAAAAAGCAGCGCCCAAGAAGGATTATACGAAGCCTGAAAAAACCCCGCTGAAGAAGCCTGCGGAATAAAAAACCCGTTTATCCGATGGTGAAAAACCCCCGGCGCGCGCCGGGAGAAAGCGGCGTTTTTCATCGAAAAACAGGGCCCCTCCCCCGCCTCAACCGTTAACTTAAGCCGGTTTTAAGCAGTTTTCCGTAAAATCATCGTATACCGGGAAAGCATTGCTTAAGCATGGCTGAAACTGAAAGAAGAAAAATAAGCGCGCAATTATCCGCCGTTCTCTCCCAGGGAGAACCGGGCACTTTGCTTGTTCCCAGAGGCCTCAGTGAAGAAGCCGTGGCCATCAATGATGGCGATGGCTCTGGCGCACAAGTGCGCGCAAGGGTTCAAGAACTTCTTAAAAAATACCCCGGCGGCATTCTTGCCCAAAGATATGAAGACGGCATCTATATTAAAAACGCCCTGGAAATACGGCCGGCGGAGCACATTAAAGGCCGATGGTTGCCCATGCGGGCAGGCAAGGAAAATGAAGGGGCAAACGCCAGCGCTTTTAAATACCTGACCGACCCGGCCTACCGGCAAAGCTTGAGCGAAGCGGGCTTCATGAAAGGCTTCCTGGCCACGATTAATGCGCATGAAGGAGGAGGCGCTCCGGCATGGGTCACGAGGCCGGAAGCGGCACCCGCTCAACCCAACCTGCTTCAGACAGTCAACCCCGCCGAACCCAGGCCCGGCCTTCTTCACGACAACCCCTTAAAATAACCCCCGTGCCTACGCGCTGCCCGGATCACTGCCGTGGCCCGACTTGGCCTGCATGTTCCAGCCCTTCAGCCACGCGGCCATTTCGTGCAACGGCAAGGGCGGGCTTAGGTAGTAACCCTGAATGCCGGTCACGCCCAGCGCCATGACGCGTTCGGCGATTTCTTTCGTCTCCACCCCTTCGGCGATGGATTCCACGTTCAGGCTGCGCGCCAGATGCACCACCGATTTAACGATGGCCATCGATTCCGTTGAAACCAGAATGTCGTGGATGAAAGACTGGTCGATCTTCAGCGCCGAGAACGGCATCTGCCGCAGGACTTTTAGCGAGGAATAGCCCGAGCCAAAATCATCCAGCGCCAGACCGAAGCCTTTTAAGCGCAGCCGGGTGAGAATATCGGCCACCTGATCGGGGTTCTGCATCGCGGTGGTTTCGGTGACCTCGAAAGAAATGCCGTCGGCCGGCGCGCCGGATTCGGCAATGGCTTCTTCCACGCGATCCGGAAAATCCAGCGCGCGTAGGCTCACCCCGGAAATATTCACGGCAATCACGGTGTTATAGCCTTCCAGGGTCAGATCGCCGCTTTGCTTCGCCGCGGTCTTGACCGACCACAGGGTCAGCGCGTCGATGGTGGCGGGGTCGCTTTCGGCCACGGGAATGAAAAAATCGGGCGGCGCCATGCCCAGCGTGGGATGCCGCCAGCGCATTAGCGCCTCTAGGTCCCGAACACGGCGGCCGGCCACCGACAGGATGGGCTGC
>JACQAB010000152.1 GCA_016195205.1 Pseudomonadota bacterium | reverse complement strand
GTTCTTCGCTGTTCCCTGCTTCGGCCGCACCGCCAAAAATATTTTCGCGGATTGCCGAATGGGCCGAGGTTTTTCATCCGCCGACGCCGGAACCGCTGCAGCTCAGCCCCTCGGCCGTGGACAACTACCGCAAATGCCCGCAGCAGTATTTATTCGGATATCTGTGGTCGTTGAAAGAAGGCCCCAAAGCCACGCTGAGCTTCGGCAGCATCATGCACGGCACCATCAAGCGCTTCCTGGGTGAACTTCGCAAAGGCAACAAGCTGGCGTTTGAAGATGTCCAGCGGCTTTTTGAAATGGAATGGCGGTCCGCCGGCTTTGAAGACGAATATCAGGAAGCGGAATACAAGAAAGATGGAATCGGGCAGTTGCGCGCCTTTCATGCGGCCATGATGGAAGCACCTCCACAGGTCCGCGAGCAGGAGAAAAGTTTCGAATTGCCGCTGGAAAACAACGTGATCATCACCGGGCGCATGGACCAAGTGAACTCGCTGGGGCGCAACGACGTAGAGATCGTGGATTACAAAACGGGGAAACCGAAAAAAGATGCGGACGCGAAGAAAGACCTGCAATTAAGCCTTTATGCCCTGGCAGCCAGAGAGATATTCGAATGGAACCCCGTGCGGCTAGAGTTCCACTATCTGCAAAACAATCAAATCCAGGTGACCACGCGCGATTCGAAACAACTCGACGAAGCTCAGAAAATCGTGCAAGAGGCCGCGGCGGACATTCGCGCCGGCGAATTCCCAGCGAAGCCCGGGTTTATCTGCCGCAACTGCGCGTATAAACCGATCTGCCCGGCGCACGAAGAAGTTCTGAGCGCTTAAGTCAACGCGGCGATTTTTTGCCCTCGTGAGGCAAAGCCAACAGGAGAAGCTCAAGTGAACCGCAAAAACATTTACTTATTCCTTTGCGTTCTCGGCGTTGTCCTCCCCTACTCGCAATTTATCCCCTGGGTTATGGAAAACGGGCTACACCTAGGTCTGCTCTTCCGTCAACTCTTCGCCAATAGAATCAGCTCCTTTTTCGGGCTGGACGTCCTCGTCTCCGCCGTGGTGCTTATCCGTTTCGTTCGCCTCGAAGGCAGGCGTCTCCGCGTGCGCCACCTCTGGCTTCCGATCGTTGGTGTCTGTGCCGTGGGCGTCAGTTTCGCCCTGCCGCTGTTTCTCTATCTTCGCGAACCCGCCCTCGATGGAGCAGGAGGACCAGCAGCTTCAGCCCCGGCCGCCAAGCCCTGATTGCATTTCGTCACCAGGCCGGTGACGGGCGCACAAAAAAAGGCGCCCCGATTTGGCCAGGGCGCCCTGATCGATCGAATTTTGCTGGAGAAGTTTTACTTTCCTTTTTTCGGGGGCTTTTTCTCTTCCTTCTTGGCCTTTTTCTTCATTGTGAGTCTCCTCCTCAGACGAAGCGGATGAGGGGCGTCTCCGCCAACCACCCACTGTTGCTTTCATATACGGGTGGTTCGCGCAAGAGTCAAGAAATTTCGATTTCGGAAGCGAAAAAAGCTGGTTACCTCGGGGTGGCGCCGGTGTAGTAGCCTTCGCGGGTGCGAATCGTCAGGCCGGTGCGCTCGACGCGGACCTCGATGGCGTGATATTCGGCGCCGCGATCCGTACCCGCCGGCGCGTACGCCAGCGTGTACTGGTTGCGGGCCTCTTCGGTGACCTTGGCGTAAAGCTGCTCCATCGCCCGGCTCTTCAAACCATAATAGACGTCGCCGCCGGTATCGCGTGCGTACCTGGAAAGGCGTTCGAATCGCCGGTCAAAATAGGCGCTGCCCACGCCCACACCGTATACGGTAATATCGTTGCGCAGCAGCTCCTTGAGCGTCGTATCGTAATCGAACTTATTGAACTTCGGGGCGTTCACGCCGTCGGAGATCAGCAAGATGATTTTCCGGCGGTCCCGGCCGCGGTCTTTCAGCAGTTGCGCCGCGGCGTAAACGGCGTCGTCCAGAGCTTTGGTGGGCTGGCCCTTGATGATTAAGGTGGTTCCCGCGGTGTTCGGGGCAGCGCTCGTCGCGGAGTGGCCGTTGATGACCGGCCCTTCGCTCAAGGGCCCGCCCGCAGGACCCACGGAAGGCTGTTCGTCCAACGCGGTACGCTTCAATTCGGTGAGGAGTTTGTCCTGGTCGGTGACGAAACCTTTTCCCTGATGGAAAAACTGGTCGAAGCGGCAAACGAAGGTTTCGTCGGTGAGACTCAGGCCGGCAACGATGGCCCGGAGACTATCGGCCACCTGGCGGGCATCCTTGGATTTCAGGTCGTTGTCGATGAGCAGCACCATCGAAAGCGGAACCGCTTCGGCGCGGAAAAAAGCGATCTTCTGCTCGACGTTATCCTCGAAGATGCGAAACTCGTCCCGGCGCAAATCGGGAACGAGCCGGCCGGCCTCATCTTTTACGGTCACCGGGACGATCACCTGATTCACGGAGATAACCATCTTGGTCTGTCCGCCCTCCTGAGGTGGAGCCGGCTGGTTTTGCTGCGGGAGGGCGGTTTCAGAGCTTTGCTGGGGCGTTTGCGCGTTGAGCTGTGCTAGCGATATGGCCCAGAGTAGTAAGCTGGCCATCCAGACGGTTTTTCGTAGACTTTTCATAGCCCCCGGGCCAAACTCCCTGATGAAATTGTGCGCTCTGGAGATTTCAACCACGCATCCCTTGCAGCGCTTCGCGGCATCTTATAGGGCGGCTAGATTCCCGCGCGCTTCTCCTGCCGGGCATGGCTCATCGAGGAAAGTATACATGCGTTCCATAAAGAAGGTTGTGACGCGGTGCACAGCGGCATTGGTTGTCTGGACGCTGGCGGCGCCGGCGAGGCCGCAGGCGCCCGCCGCACAGGGCCAGACGATCAAGACGCAGGTTACCCTCGTCAATCTCTTTGTAACGGTTCGCGACAAAAACAAAAGAATCATTGCCGACCTGAAGCAGGAAGATTTCAAGATCTCCGAAGAAAATCAGGATCAAAAAATCGCATTCTTTTCCAAAGAAGTGGCGCTTCCGATCACCCTGGCGCTGTTGCTGGACACTTCCGGCAGCGAGCAGTTCATGCTCCCCGCGATTCAGGATGCGGGCAGCTCCTTTCTCAGCAGGGTGTTGCGCAAAGGCGATGAGGCTTTGGTGATGTCGTTTGATTCGGATGTGGACCTGCTATCGGATTTTACCGAGGATCGCGCGCAGCTTGACCGGGCGGTGCACCGGTCCCGCATCAACATTCCAAGCGGCGGGTCGATCGGGGGGAATCCCGGCCCC
>JACQAB010000167.1 GCA_016195205.1 Pseudomonadota bacterium | reverse complement strand
GCCACCGACGACCACCAGTGGATCCACACCGACCCCGAGCGCGCAGCCAAGGAATCGCCCTTCGGCGGCACCGTGGCGCATGGCTACCTCACGCTCTCGCTGATCCCGGCGTTGTTTGACCAGGCGCTGCTGATCAAGGATTTAAAAATGGGCGTCAACTACGGCCTCAACCGCGTGCGCTTCACCGCCCCGGTGCGCGCCGGCCACCGCATCCGGCTACGCATCACCCCCAACAAAATCGAAGACGTGCGCGGCGGCACGCAGGTGACGTGGGGCGCGGTGATGGATTTGGAAGGCAGCGAAGTGCCGGCGCTGGTGGCGGAGATTATTGTTAGGCGGTATACGTAGCGGGACCCACTACACCTGCTGACTAAACGCGACGCCAACAAAATAAACTCGTCGTTCCCGCGAAGGCGGGAACCCAGCGTCGTTTGCTGGCATTTCGCAAAAGGGCGCCTCATGCGCATATCAACAAACGTCACTGGGTCCCCGCCTACGCGGGGACGACGAAAATTGAGTGTTGGTGCAAAAATATAAAATCGCAAATTAGTACGCAGTCAATCGCTTAAAAACCCCACCCCAATGCTCCGCACCATAACCCTATACGGCGCCATCCTCGCCGCATCCGCCTTCGCGCTCCAGTGGCTGGAATACCACTACGCCATGCGCAAGCTGGATACCAACCTTTACATCGTCGCGTTAGCGGTGATTTTCATCGCTATCGGCGTGTGGGCGGGCTTGCACCTTGTTAAACGGAAGCGCGAAGGGCCGTTTCAGCCTAATGAAAAGGCCTTGGCCGCGCTGGGCATCAGCGCCCGCGAGCGCGAGGTGCTGGAGCTGTTGGCGGCTGGGCATGCCAATAAGGAAATTGCGCGGCTGCTGGATATTTCCCCCAACACCGTCAAAACCCACGTCACCAGCGTATTCGCCAAACTCGAAGTCGCGCGCCGCACCCAGGCTATCCAGAAGGCGCGGGCGCTGGAAATTTTGCCGTAATCTGCCGTAACGAAGGGTGAATTTAACCAATTCACCCTTTTGGGCGATGGCAGGCACTATGATATTTGGGTGGAATGGGCGCCCAACCCAAACCAACCGAGGGAGATTTACATGTTACGAATTGCTTTAATTTACGGCTGCAGCGCCGGCGGCGTCCTCATCGCCACCATGTGCGCCATATTCATATTCCGCGGCCCCACCGGCGGCCACTCCCTGCTGGCGGGATACCTGCTCATGCTGGCCGCCCTCAGCCTGATTTTTCTTGGCATCAAGAAATACCGCGACGCCACCCTGGGCGGCGTAATCCGCTACTGGACGGCGGCGGGCGTGGGCATGGGCATCGCCCTGGCGGCAACCGTGGTGTACGTCATCGGCTGGGAAATTTACCTCTGGGCGACGGATTACACCTTCTGGGAGCACTACAGCAAAAGTGCCATCGCCGGCAAACAAGCCGCCGGCGCCTCCCCCGCCGAACTCGCCAAGTTCACCGAGGAAATGGCCGCCATGGGCCAGAAATACACGCAAATGTGGTTTCGCATGATGTTCACCACCTTTGAAATTTTGCTGGTGGGCACGATTGTGGCGCTGGTATCGGCGGGGCTGCTGCGGAAGACGGGGTTTTTGCCGAATCGGGCGGCGGCTGCGTAAAGGGACTGTCGCGCCAACCTCAAAATGTCGCCGATCTTTAATTGTTACCCCCAACTCTAAAAAATGTCGCCCCGGCGAAGGCCGGGTCCAATTTTCTTAGCAAGGCACCACGACCAAACTTGGACCCCGGCCTCCGCCGGGGCGACAATCGAAAATCGCAGTTCTATCCCCAACACAAAAAAATGAAAACCCTCCTCCCAGTCCTCCTAACCCTATTCCTAACCGCCTGCGCCGACCCTGTATTGCGCCCACCGCCGGCCAACGTAGACACCGAGCTCCAAGGCACCTGGCTCGCCAACAAAGCCGAACTCGCCGGCAAAAACCTACCCCTGCCGCCGGGCTTCGTCCTCATCGTCACCGGCGATCGCTACGCCGCCGGCAAACCCAACGACTTCGGCAAACTGGTGTACTTCGGCGACGAACTCGCCGGCCAGGCGCGGCGCATGGACGTGGTGGGCGAAGACGGCCCCAACAAAGGCAAACGCTTCCCGGCCATCTACCGCATCAGCGGAAGGGAACTGGAGATTTGCTACGACCTCTCCGGCAAGGAAAGGCCGGCGGATTTTGTGAGCCGGGAGGGAACGATGATTTTGCGGGTGAGTTACGCTAAAAAGTGAGTAGTTGCCCACCTATCCCCGTCGCCCCGTATTAAAGCCAGCCCTTAAAGGGCCGTCGCCCCGGCGAAGGCCGGGGTCCAAGTGTCTTTGCTTGGTTTTGAATGAATTTGCGTCGTGGCGCAACTAACGCCGCTGGATTCCAGCCTTCGCCGGAATGACGTACTTTGGGACGCAGCAAAAATGGAGACACTGCGACTCCTTCCCCCGGAGACGGGGGAAGGTGGGGATGGGGGCGATGCCAACAGGCTGTACAGCCCAGGAAGACGGCAGGAACCCACCCCTCAAAACAAAAACGCCCCAAAAAAAAGGGCGTTTTCGCACTAAAAACCCAACAAAACCCTACCGCCGCCAATGCCCACCAACATGGGAATACCCACCCCGGTAATACCCCCCATGCCAACCCCAATGCGTAACCGCCCCAATCGCCAACCCAACCCCCAATAGCGGCCAGATCGGATCATAGGAATAGCTGGGGTAATAAGTGCGCGGCGGGTACGAGTAATAAGCCGGCTCCACATACACCGGCTGCTGCACATACACGGGTGCGGTGGAAACATATTGCGGCGGGCTGGAGGAGATC
>JACQAB010000166.1 GCA_016195205.1 Pseudomonadota bacterium | reverse complement strand
TCTTCCGTTATATTCGGGCGAATGACTTTCGCAACGGAACTTAAATATGTGCGCCGACCCCAACCGGGTCTTTCGCTGGTTCTTTGATTAAAGACCATGTTATAGCTTCCCGGCACGGTTTCCACCATGGATAACCATGTCTGGCTTCTTGTTAACGTGGCATTACCAAAAACCTCGCTTTCATCTTTAAAATAGCGCTCATGTTTGCGCACAAGAACATGCGATGCGATACCATTTTTAGCCTTCCAGAATGCTCTCAGGATATTGATGCGTTTTGCCTGAACAGCTACGGCCGCAGGACGGGCGAGTGACATGAGACTATGCAAATCCCCCTTCTCATAAAGCTGGAGGATCTTATCGTTATAGCGGGCGCGGCGGCTGGTTTCCCGTTCACCGGAATGAAAACGAGGAAAAGTGGAAAGTGTGACAACGGCAGCGGGCATCTATTTCCTCCGTTAAAAATCATCCCGGCAGAGTGCGGGAAAACAAGCCCCCTGACAAGCTATTAATCTTGATTAAATCCGCTTCACCGCTGTCACACTCGCCCCGCGCTTCACCACCTCGGCCAAAGGTTCCATCATCACTTTCCCATGATACGCATTGGCATGAAGAAGGTTCTGCGCGTCGTGCATGAAGCCGATATGTCCCTTGAAGCAAACAATGTCACCGCGCTGAAGGCTGAGGCCTTCCAGCCTGTCCCCCAGTTTCTGGCCCAGGGCTTCAGTCTGCATGTCGGAATCGCGCGGGCAGGGAATGCCGCAAGCCTGCAACGCCAGCTGAATAAGGCCCGAGCAATCGCAGCCCAGCGGCGAAATGCCGCCCCATAAATAGGGCACGCCCAGAAATTTTTCGTCCACGGCCACCCAGACTTTCTCTAAGATCTTCAGCGGCGCCAGGTGTTCGCGATGCACGAAGCCGCCGCTTTCCAGAATGCAGAAGCGCCCCTCCTCCCCGCCCACCGCTACCTGGCTAAGGAACGTCAGTTGGTCCAACGGCGGGGCTTTCACGGAAGGCTCGGGGAAAAGAAAGGTGAGAAGGTTCGAAACGGCGTGCGTGGCCGTGAAAAGCCCAGGACGCACCGCTTCCGCCGGCACATGGCCCACATAGCTGTCGCGGGCGCTTTGGCCGAAGGCCCAGTCGCCCTGCTCTTCGTAAACGGTGAAGCCATCGCCGAAGCGCAACTCGTCCACCTGTTCAGATTTGGGGTCGCCCGCCTTGCGCATGGGGGAAAGGCCCACCCTCACCTGCCGGCGCGCGGCCGGGCCGGGATTAGGCCAATCAATGCTTATACGGGGGTCGGGTTTAGGCAACGCGGGCGGTGCCCGTGCCGGTATCGTCGTCTTCCTCGGTCAGTTCGAGGAAGATGGAGGGTTTCAGCACTTCCTGGGCGGCGACATTGGCGCGCTTGATGCTTTCGGCGAATTCCATCAGGAACACTGAACCGTTCACGGTGCGCTGGACCAGAACGTTACGTTTATCTTTTTCATCGCGGCGGCGCTTAACGAAGTTAAGCTCGCCCAACCGGTCAAGGGCGCGGCTGATGGCCGGCTTGGAAATATTCAGAAAGCTTGCCAGACCGCGCACCGTATGCGGGCCCTCTTCCAGATAAACCGTAAGCATTAAGGCAAGCTGCCGGGAGGAGAGATCGGGTCCTTTACTGCGGACACCCTCGACCAAAACCTTCCGCCACGCGTTCAAGGCATGCACATCAACGTTCACGAATGGGCTCCGGAGAAAAAACGAAAGGAATCAACGTTAATGATTTTGGGCGGATAGGCTTTAAACTGCAAGGGGGTTGTTGAATCGGCGAAATGAGGCAGTATCGGCGCATACCGCACGGGTTCTGCGCGTTGCGAAATCGTTGATCCGGCTATGAAAAAAGCGCAGGTCGTGGTGGAACCCACGGCCAAGCTTTTTGAAGACGCTGGGCAACGATTTCGCCGCGCCCTCAAAGGGTTAGCAAAAAAAGCCCATCTGCGGCGTCAGCTTCGCTCGGCGTGGGGCCTACCACGCCTTCGTTCGCTTCCTGGCATCTGAGGCTTTTTTTGCTAACAGAACCTCGTGTGCTATGCGCCGGTACTGCCTAACGTTTCCCAACAAGGGGATGCCTTTTAGGGCACTTCTTGGGTGCAACTCACCGCAGGCTTCCCCTGGGCATCGGTGATGTAGCAATAGCTCATATAACCGGTGGCCTGGTTCAGGCGGAACACGCCCGCCAGCGCATTGGGGTTGCTGTGCTGACTGATGGTGTAGGCACCCATCACGCGCTGAGCCTCGGCCCGGCCCGAAAAGAGTACGGTCACCAAGGCCGCGCCTACCGCCAGGCCGCATACAAAAAGAAACAGGTTGGATGAAGAAGGCATGTCGATTCCTCCTTGAGGTTAGGAAGAGATCATAAGCGTAAATGTCATGCCCGCGAAAGCGGGAATCCATGGCGAGGCCTATCCAGCGGAGAAGCTGTTGCCATGGATGCCCGCCTACGCGGGCATGACACGTCTATTTTAGGGATTTAAGAAGCGGCGGCGACGGCTTCGCTTTGCGCTTGGGCGTGCCAGCTCATGATGAACTGGACGGCGTCGTCATAATCATCGCTGCGCAGCTGTTCCACGCGGGCGATGCCGAACGACTCCAGAAAGGCCTTTTGCATGTCTTCCACCGCCACTTCGTTCTCCATGGCGGTATAGGCCAGGAGACTGAGCAGAGAGATTTCCTCGCTTTTAGTGATGGTCTTATGGCCGCTCACCAGCCAGCGCATGACATCGAACTTGTCATAGCGGTCAAAGCGCTTTTTTAGGATGTCTTCGAGTGTTACGGCCATTTTCCCCTCACATCTTGCAGATCTTGATTTGGAATTGGGTCGTCTTAGAAGGCGGCTAACCGTAACATAAGCCGTATAAAATTGATGAAAGTATCCCGAAAGTAATGGAAAGTAGCTTTGCAGGCGCAGCATTCTTCGCTGCATGGCAAGAAGTGATTGGCAGAGAATTCAAAATTTTCTGAAAGTTTGTGGGCAGGCGCGAACAGCGAAAGTATTTAGGCGTTCCTTAGCCGGAATCGCCTACACCGGCATGCCCAGGGAATGACTAACCCTGCCACGCCTTATAGCGCTTCTTTTTCTTGTTGATGATGTAAACGCGGCCTTTTATGGCACTATTTTTCTTAGTTAATGCACTATCATGAAACTATTAAACTCAAGTGTTTATTGAATTTTTCTAAGCAAAATGCTAGTTAAACGAAATTCAATCTAGTTGCATTTGAAGCTGTGAGAATTATCGGAGCAGTTGCTATGACATATGGTTTTGTTAAGTTGTATGATAGAATAATTGGGAAACCGTTAGAAGACTGGCGTCAAGCTCGTGAAGCAAGCTTTAGAGCCCCCTTACGATCAAGAACCGGTCGGCGTTATGCTTTGGATTCAAAGCACTGTTAAGCTAACAATGCGCTTGCAAGACCACGAGCGCCATAGATCAAGCTAAGGAACCATCCATAATGACTAACATTGAACTTGCATTTGAAATTGCCAAAGGTTTTGCAGGAGTCGGGTTGACGTTTGCGATGGGCTATTCTTTAGACAAAACTCTGGGAGCAGCGCTTAGAAGAAGGCGGGAGTATCTGGAAATCAAACTCAGAGCCCCGCTGCGGACAAGAACTCGCTTCCCTTCAAGTCGAGCCCCCACCTAATCTCTATCTCTATTGAGATTACGCGCAGGCCAACGGCGAACACGTGTCCATGTACGTCGAATCGGGGCTACAAGGCCTCTTTCTGCAAAATTCCTAACTTTCACGGACTGCCGCCGCAAGTTATGACGTGCGCTTCTCCATTTCCTTTGAACTGGCGGTACTAACTTTTGTCTAGCCCGATTATTAAATTCCAAAGATCGCTGCGCTGTGTCTTCCTGCACTAATTTCCAGACTTCTTTTACGCCACCTAATTTATCTATTTGTTCCCTATGGGCTTTGTAGATACCGTACCCTAAGCTTACAACTGTAAAAAGAAATTTCAGAAAAGCTCCTTCACCAAAAATTTTAAACATGACCTGAGGCCAATAGTAAGGAAAAAGAATTTGCCAAAATGCAATTTCTGCAGATTTACTTAATCCAATTGCCGTTTCTGTCTGTATCTTTTCTTCGAGCGCAGCCATGCCTTCTTTCAATCTATCAAGCCGTATGTCGACCATGCGAACGAACGCATAGCTGGTGCCGAAATGCGCTTCGACATATTCCTTGTAAGCCTGATAACGACCGATTTGGTGGATGTCCAGATAGGGCAGAAGATCCAGGAATTCCTGGTGGTAATAACGCGAACGCTGCGTGCGATGGGCCAAACCACCTTTGATTGTTTGTTGCTCTGTTCGCGCTTTGGCATCTTCGGCAAGCTCGCGAAAATTTGCTGGAAGTCCTTGTTCGACAAAAGCCAATGCCTCAAACAACCTGCTTGCGGTCTCTCGCGCTCTTCTACGTTCTTCATCGTTCCCGCCGGACAGTCTTTGGTTGATAAGCGCTAATTGCCTTTCTAACTTACGCAACTCATTGTTAGCCTCATTAATCTTCTCAAGATCAAAAAGAATGGCATGGCGCAAGGTGGCCAGCGCGTTCAGATACTCCACCCAGCGCCCCAGCTGCCATTCATCGTTCTGCGTGGAATACAGAATGGTGGTCAGCGGCCCTGTTTGACCGCCAGTTAGATGCGCCCCTAGCGTGGAGCCATGGATGCAATTCCCCAGCATGCGCGAAAAGGTATATTCCACAGGCTGAGACTGCCTTTCGTCCTCTGCCTGCCGCTCTAACCCTGCCTGGAAAAAAGGCATAAGGGTTTCCACACATTTGGCATCGTCGCCTCTTTTAAAGCCCAGTTTCCCAAGAGACCGCCTTTTTGGCCTCTTGCCAGGCAACGCGATAAAATTTCTTCCCTCCCCGCGGCTAAGAAGCAAATGCCTTATGTCCAGAAAAATCCGGCCAAGGGTTTGCGAAGGGTTTTTAAGTGGTTTCCGCTCCTGACTTGGAGAAGCAATGTAAGGCTTGAACAGAACCTCTCTTTGAAACCTGTCCCATATCTCATGGTAAATAGTGTGATGGCGCGGTTTTAGCTCTGCCCGGTCTTTTGCCAAATCGACATGCCCTTTCTGGCTGACTTCGGCATATCTTTTCGTGAGTGACTGGTTCAACACGCTCAGTGTATCGGTGAGCTTCGTTGCCGCCAGGCCATGCTCAACCCCGGGCGTTTTGCCGGACCAATGCATTACCGTTGAAACGGCAAGGTATTCGCTATGCAACTTGAAACTCACTTCAACGGGGATCGATTCCCAGGTGAAAGCCAGACGGAATGTCCGGTAGCGGATGGAAGGCCCGCCAAGTTCCTCAACTTTTACGGGAGGCGCGCCCATGAGGCGAAACTGCTCGGCAAGCCTGCCGATATAGCCGACGATGTTTTGTTCCCATTTTTCCGGTTCGTCGGCCAATTCATCGGGAATCCGGAAAGCAAGCTGCTGGATAATGGCGGGCGCGGTGATTTGCGGGGCGGGTTTGCGTCCCGCTCCGCCGGCCAACTGCGGGTATTCGGGAAGAAATTCAAATTGTGATGGTGAATTTGAAACCATGTATCCACCTAAATGAGCTTAAAAATAGCTTTAGATGGGTTCTACTTATAGAAAGTGGTGAAGCTAAACGCCACAAAAAATGCCTTAATACGGCATTTCTTAACGTACCTACCCCTGCCGCGCCTTATAGCGCTTCTTCTTTTTGTTGATGATGTAAACGCGGCCCTTGCGGCGAACCAGCTTGCAGTTGGCATCGCGCTTGCGCAGGCCTTTAAGGGAGTTGGCGACTTTCATGGCACATCCTTGTTTTAAGCGCGCGACAATAATAAACGGATGCTCTTCCCGTCAAGAAGATACGTCATCCCAGCGAATGCTGGGATCCAGAGCCATGGGACACGGCTTGGGACCCTGGATGCCAGCCTTCGCTGGCATGACGTGGAGAGGGTGTTTCTAAAGCTCAAAAATTCCATCAAGGCTCCCTATTTGATTTGCAGGGGTGACAAATTCGCCGCGGCGTCCTATTCTTTATGCAAGCCGTACAGGGGTTTAACTAATCTTAACCTTTCCGGCCTTATAATAGGGGCATTGAGCGGTAAATGTGTGCCCCTGAACGGCTAACAAGCCAGTAAAGGAGACAGAGATCGGCAAGCGCTCATATCAGTACCGGAAGTTACCTACCTTCCCAGGCGCCGCTCTCCTGTTGCCCCAAAATTCAAACCGTTGTTCCCAAAAGCTCAATCATGGCTTAAGCCCTGCTTTTGCCGTGGCTGAGGTTGTTTCAACCCTAACTTTCCTTTCGGAAGGGAGACAAGCCCATGGGTAGACGCTCATCGCGATACCATCAACACAATGAAAAAAGATCCAAATCCAATGTCGAGGTGCTGTTTAACCAGCCCTGGCACCCCTTAGAAGAACATGGCGACGAGCGGCGTGACCAAAGTTATATCCGCAAGATCAAGCCCCAAAACAACAATCAGGCCCTGCTCATGGAGGCGATTGCCTCGAACAACCTGACCATGGCGGTGGGCCCCGCCGGAACCGGAAAAACCTATATTGCCATCAGCGCCGCGGTTGAAGCGCTGGAAGCCGGACGCGTGGACCGCATCGTGCTGTCGCGCCCCGCGATCGAGGCCGGTGAAAGCATCGGCTTCCTGCCGGGCGACCTGCAGGAAAAAATGGCGCCCTATCTTCGCCCACTCTATGACGCGCTGAACGACCGCATTGGCAGCAAGCGCCTGCGTCAGCATCTGATGGACGGCGCGATTGAAATCGCTCCTATCGGCTACATGCGCGGCCGCACGCTGAACCATGCCTTCGTGGTGATCGATGAAGCGCAGAACTGCACCTATGGGCAGATTAAAATGTTGCTCACGCGCCTGGGCTGGCACTCCACCATGGTGGTCACCGGCGACCCGGATCAAAGTGACCTGCTGCAAGGGATGTCGGGCTTTTCGGAGATTGCCCAGCGCCTGGAAGGCGTGCCCGGCATCGCCGTCGTGCGCATGACCGCCCAGGACGTGGTGCGCCACCCGCTGGTGGCCAGCATGCTGAGCCGGCTTTAAGGCCTGCCTTTTTTGGCAGATTCGACTCGAAGTCGATTTTTGCGCTCTGTGCCAAACCCAACACAAATTTAAAATCCGAGGTTCATTTCCGCTTTGATAAAGCATATTTTTCTCTTTCGTGTTTCGCCAAAAACGATTTTCACGAGGCGAATCAAGCGCGCTTTAGCCCTGCCGCAATATGAAGCACCGTTTAAAGCCCATTAAGCTGACGGACACGCTTCCCTATTCACTTTCAGGAGCCCCCCGTGAGGATTCAAACATTTCAACCGAAAATTTTGGCCGTGGCAGCATTGGTCGCCGCGCTTGGGTTTTTCCCGTCTTCCGCACAAGCGGTTTGCCCCTATGACTGCACCGATCTGGCCACGGCCACCGGCAGCATCAACACTACCGGTAACACACTGACGAACCATATTTCTGCCGGCAGCACCTATGGCGGTGGCTCGGTTATCAGCGGTACGGGCGCTGGTGGCGTGAGTCTGGTGGTGACGACAAGCGGATCGGCTACCTGGACCTTAAGTGGCGTCAACACCTATACCGGTACGACATCGATCGGTTCAGGAGCAATTGTTGCACTCACCACCAACAACGCCATTGCCACCAGCACCGGCGTGGCCAATGCAGGCACGATCGCCATTGCCGGTACGTCGCAGACTTTGCAGGTTCTGACCGGCGCGGGCAGCATAACCTCTACCGCCGGTGGCGCCTTAACCCTTACAGGCGGTAATACCACCTCTTTCACCGGTGTTTATAGCGGCGCGGGCTCTCTGGCGGTTGACGGCGTAAGCACCTTCCTGACCCTGACGCAGGTACAAACTTATACGGGTGCAACCATTATCAACCATGTCAACTCGAAGCTTACGCTTGCCAGCAACGATGCGATCCTCGCCAGCAGTGCGGTGACTGTTACCGGCACGCTTGACATCGGGGGCACCAATCAATCAGTGAAAAGCCTGTCCGGCGCAGGTGCGATTAATTCGTCGGCGGGCAATCTGACCGCACTGGGAGGCGGCAGCTCAACCTTTTCAGGCGTCTATGGCGGCACCAATAGTACGCTGGCAGTCACCGGCGCTGGCACGAACCTGAATCTTTCGGGCGTGAATACCTATACCGGCGCCACGGCCATCGGTTCGGGCGCCACCCTTACCCTTTCCGGTACAAATGATATTGCCAACAGCGCCAGCGTGGCCAATGCCGGCACCATTGCCATCGGCACCACCAGCCAGACCCTGCATGTTTTAAGCGGCGCAGGTGGCATTACGATAGGCTCTGGGGGGTTATTGACGGAAATCGGCACGGCTACCTATTCGGGTGTGATCAGCGGTGCGGGCGCGGTGTCAACGGCGACTTCAGGCACCTGGACGCTGACCGGCACCAATACCTACACCGGGGCAACTACCGTTGGTTCCGGCACCACGCTGATCGATAACGGCACGATTGACAGCACCGTGGGCGGATTGACCGTAAACAACGGCGGAACTCTGATGGGTACTGGCACGGTGACGGGCGATGTTACGAACCACGGCAATGTTTCTCCAGGCAACTCCATCGGCACCCTGACGGTGGGAAGCTATACGCAGGGCAGCGACGGTGAGTTGAATATCGAGTTCAACAACAGCGACATTGACCTGATCACGATGAACGCTGCCGGATTGGCTGACCTGAATGGCACGATTGACGTCATTCCCGTGGCGGCTGGTGGCAGATATATCCGCGGCACCACCCAGTCTTTCATTATTGCCGGCGATAATCTCAGCGGCCCCACTCTAAGCGGAACTTTTTCAAATGCTCCAGGGCCGAATCCCGATGGCACGCCGGGGCACACTTTCACCGCTGATAACGATCCCGACATTGCTGGTTATTCCAACCCGCTGCTGGCCGTACGTGTCATTTACACCGGTACCCAGGCTCAATTGAAAGTTGTGCGCGCCGAATTGTTCGGCGATGCCACCGGCAACACCCCGAACGAAGCCGCGGCGGGTGCGGCGCTCGATACGCTGCAGCTCACTACGCCCGACGGTGGCGATATGGACACGCTTTTGAATAACCTGAGCGACGTCGATCCCGCCCTGCAACATACGGCCCTGAACACCCTAACGGGTGAAGTTAATGCCAGCGTTCCCGGTGGCTTCCGTGACACCCTGCGTAACTTTAACGGCATGCTGGGCAAACGTCTGGGTGGGGATTGCAATACGATGAACAACAACGCCCCTGCAGCTTATCGTCCGCAGCAGGGACTCTACGCTTATCCGCAAGGGGGTAGCGCCTATGGGCCGCGCCAGAAATCGGCATGGGTCTGCGGCTATGGCCAGTTCGGCACGCTGGATGCCGATGGCAATGCCAGCAAAACCGAGTCCACCAATATTGGCACCGCCATGGGCATGGAATTTAGACCCAATCAGAATACGCAGCTTCGCTTCGGCATTGGTTATGGTAATGATGCCGTCGAAGTGGCGAATATCGATGAAGCCAATTTGAATGGCTATCAGGCCGGTATGTACGGGCAATACACCTGGGGAAAACATTTCTATGTGGGTGGCGGTTTTGCAGGCTCTTACAACACGGGATCAAGCATGCGCCACATTTTTGTGGGCGGGTTGAACCGGGTGGCCAGCGGTGACTTTGATGGTTATGCCGCATCGGCCACCACCACGTTGGGAGCCTTCACCCGCACGGGCGGCTTTAATCTAGAAACAGCGGCGGCGGCTGAATACGTCTACAGCAACCTCAATTCCTTCACGGAAACCGGGGCCGGCGCCGCAGACCTGCTGGTCGATGGCCGGGATGTCAGCACCCTGCGCACCAGTATTGGCGCGCAGGCTTCCAAGACCTTTAATCTTGGCCGGGGTGGAAGCACCCTGACCCCCGAAGTGCGTGGTGCTTTTATTTATGACTTCCTCACTATAGCCCCCAGCGTGGATTCAACTTTTGCCGGAACTACAGCGTCGTTTACAACCAAAGGCACCGATCCGGGCCGCCTGGGTTACCAGGTGGGGGGTGGGCTGACGCTCGGCCTTAGCCGACGCTTCTCGGTCTTCGGCGATTATAACGGCACCTTTAAAGAGCATGAGAAAACGCACATGGTTCTAGGGGGCGCCAAGCTGCTTTGGTAGAAGGTTGCCTTTCGTCTTATTGCAATCTCATGGAAAACAATCTGGGCGAAAAAATCCGCCGCTTTGAAAAAAAGTTGGAAGACGAAAACCATCCCAAGCCCACGGGCGGCGGCATGGCTTCGGCCGGGCGCGCGGGCTATGACCTCATCGTTGCGCTGGTTTTTTTTACTCTCATCGGCGTTCTGCTGGATACGCAACTCGATACCTTGCCCTGGTTCACGCTGGGATTATTCTTCCTGGGCTTTGCCACAGGGCTTTATAACGCCTGGCGCACGCTGAACGCCAAGGGCGACCGGGTGGGGCTCACTCAGCCTTTCGTGCCAAAATCTTCCGATAAGAGGCCCAAAAATACGCTTTGACAGGCCAAGAGTCTTTCAGGATAAGGAAGCGGTCTTTGCCGCCTCAGATTCCGCTTTAAAAATGTCCACCTCCCCCATTCATCAATTCGAAATTCACCCCATCCTGCCCCTGCATGTCGGCGGGGTGGATGTGTCGCTGACCAATTCCGGCCTGTTCATGCTGATCGCCGCGGCCTGCGCCACTCTGTTCATCACGCTTGGCATGCGCAAGGCCACCCTGGTGCCCTCGCGCGGGCAGGCCGCCGTGGAGCTGGTTTATAAAAACATGGCCTCGATGATTGGCGACGCCGCAGTAGCCTTTCCATCCGGCTTTTCGCCAACATGCTGGCGGGGCATATCATCCTGAAGGTGTTCGCCGGCATGGCGGCGGGTCTGGTTTTTGCCAGCGGGATCGCCCCTTTCCTGCTGCCCTTGCCTCTTTTGTTCAATATCGCTATCACAGGCTTTGAGTTTTTCGTGGCGGCGCTGCAGGCCTTTATCTTCGCCATTCTGTCGGCTGTGTACCTGCACGACGCTTTGGAGATGCATTAGTTTTCTAACCCCTAAGGAGACGTAACAATGGATGCGAATGCAGCGAGACTTCTGGCCGCCGGTATTGCGATGATCGGCACCTTGGGCGCCGGTATCGGCCTTGGCCACATCTTCGCCGCGTGGCTTAGCGGCATTGCCCGTAACCCCGCCGCCACCAAGCAGATGAACGCCACCGGCTTCATCGGCCTTGCCGTGACCGAGCTGGTGCTGCTGATGGGCTTCGTGGTGTCGATGCTGCTTCTGTTCGTGGTGAAGTAAGGTTTTCATGCGGCGCGGCTGGCTTTTCCTGCAAAGCGTTCTGGCCGCCCTGCTCCTGGCGGGCGCGCCGCTTCACGCCTTTGCCCAGGAAGCCGAAAAGACCGAGCCGGGCCTGCCGCAGCTGGATCCCACGCACTTCCCCGGCCAGGCCTTCTGGCTGATCATCGCCTTCTCGCTGACTTACCTGCTGATGCGCTATGTGGCCCTGCCGCGCGTACAATCCACGCTGGAGGCGCGCGAAGCCCGCATGGTAGAGGACCTTGACCACGCCCGGCTTTTGAACGAGCGGGCCAAGCTTCTTTCCACCGAGCTGGAATTGCGCATGGCCGACGCCCGCACCCGCGCGCAGGACGACATGCGCGAAGCCGCCCAGAAGAACATGGCGAAACTCACCACCGCCTTCGCCGAACAGCAGAAGGTTCTCGACCAGAAATTGCAGGAAGCCCAAACCCGCCTTGCCGGCCAGAAGAAACAAACCCTAGCCGCGCTGGATGAGGAAGCCGCTGGGATGGTGGAAGCTATTTTGAAGCGCCTTACCGGCACCGCCGTCCCACCTGATCAGGCCCGCACAGCCTGGCAGAAAGCAAAGGAGGCCTGAAATGATGGAACTCCTTCAAGACAACACCTTCTGGTTTGCCGTTTCTTTCGTGATTTTCCTGGCCATTGCCTGGCCGCTGGGACGCAAGCCGGTGGCCGCTTTTTTTGACAACTACATCCAGAAAGTGCGCGCCGACCTTGACGAAGCCGCCCGTCTGCGCCGCGAAGCCGAAGCTTTGCTGGCCGATACCAAAAACCGCCAGCATCAGAACCGCCTGGCGGCCGAGGAAATCTTGAAACTCGCCAAGGAACAGGTGGGGTTTTTACAGGCGCAGGCCGTGAAAGACCTGGAAGTTGGGCTGAAGCGGCGTGAAGCCCAGGCCCTGGAACGCATCCAGGTGCTGGAAGAACAGGCCAAGGCTGAAATCCGCGCCTATGCCGCTCAGCGCGCGCTGAAGGCCGCCGAGGCCTTGCTGCAAAGTAGCTTTTCCGCCACCGAAGACCAGGCGCTGGTGGAACGCCAGATTAAGCAGATCGGAAAAGTTTAGCTTCTGTTTCCTATTTGGACTTCTGGCAAGGGGTAAGGGGAATACCTACAGTTGTATTCACCCCCATGGCTAAACTTCAGCTACGTAAAATTGAACGCCTCGAATCACCCCCCGACACGGCGGTGATACGCGGGGACTTCGCGCCCATTGTTATCGACCTTTCGCAAAGACGCCAGCCACGGGCAGCGTTCTGGAGCCAGCCTCTGCTTTGGGTATCGGCGGCCTTCTTTTGCATGGGCGCGGCCGGCGCGGTTGGATTTTTTATTCTGAATGCCCAACTGCAAAAACTGGAACAAGGGCAGGAGCAAGATCCCTATTTCATCCGCGCGGATAACCTAAAGCTCCCTCCCCTGCCGCAAAAGGCGCTGCAGACCCCGGCGGTAAGCCTGATGCCCATCCTGAAGCGCCTGCCGGTAGGCCAGGATGAGGCCCCGCCTAAAACCAGCGCGCCGCTACAGGGTTTTTCCATCTCGGTCGACCGCAAGCGGGATTCTTTCTACCGCCTGACCGATAAGGCCGCGCACGAAGCCGAGAATGGAAATACCGACGCCGCCATCAGCGCCTATACCGCCGCGCTGCGCCTTGATGCGCAGGACCGCGATGCAGCCTATAACCTTGCTGCCCTGCTTCTGCAGAAAGCCGGTGAATTCGACACCAACGCGCAATGGAACGAAGCCACCCCGCTTTATCAGAAAGCCCTGCGCGTATGGGGCGAGAATGACGCGATGGGCCAGGCCATCCGTGCACGTCTGAACTGGGTGCAGCAAAAATCGGTTAAGCTGGAACGGGCGTTTTTCCCGGTTCCTTCGGAATAATTGAATATCAGTGCACGGCGTCCGATGCCGCGTTTTCCTGGCGTAAAACATAATCCTGCGCCTCGGCGCCCTGTTCCCAGCGTACCGCCACGCCCTGCGCGGAGATGCTGGTAACACGGACATTTCGCAATGAGGGAGCGGTGGCGGTATATTTCTGCCCGCTGATCCATACGCTCCAGTCCTCGGGGCTGTTGTAAATCAGCGCGTCCAAATGCAATTCGGGCGGCTTGGTCACCTGCACCCGGTTCTGCACGGGCAGCGGCGCGGGTGGCGGAACGGGCTTCGGCGTGAACATGATCTGCGAGCCCATAAAAATCCCCGCCATGCCGAAGGCCATCATCAGCAGGAAGGCCACCTTTTGCAGCAGGCGCAGCCCCGCGCGCTGTTTCATCCAGAAAGGCACCAGGGGGACCAGTGGCATTTTCTGCTCAGCGGCCTGGGCCGTCCAGGCCATGTCGGCCTCCCAGTCGGGCGGGACCAGCCCCGCCTGCGCGGCTTTCAGCGCCACCACGCGGCATTCCAGGGCGCGCAGGGCCTCGTTCCCGGCCAGGCTTTCAAGGCTGGCCGGCACGAAAAGCTGGGCGGGCGCCTGTTTAGGCGCGCCGGCTTCGAGCCTTGGCAAAAATTCGCGCGTCGAGCGCAAATGCTGCGCGATGGGCTCGGCCAAAGCCGCCGCGCCCAGGCTTGGGAAGCAATCGTCGTGCAGCCGCGTAAAAGCAGCCTTGCCGTCTTTCAGCACAATCTGGCGCAAACCCATGGCTTCGCTAAGGATCAGCGCGATCGACCACGGCTTGGGCGGAGGGACAAGAATTTGGCCCGCGTAATCCGGCCATTCGGCGGCAAAGAAACATAAGGGCTGCATGGGGTTAGGCAGTTTGTTGGCCAAATGCATCAGCGCCTCAAGCGCGGACTCGGCCTGACACGAGGCGTGCAGGGCATGAAAGGCGGCACCGTCACGCCACGAGCCCGCGCCGCGCAAAAACGCCTTGGGAAAATGATGGGCGCCCTGATGGCCCACGATTTTCAGGCATTGGAACGGATTAACGGGCGGCAGATCCTCGCGGCGCAGATCAAGGCTTTTGCAGTCGATCACAATGCGCAGTGGTGCCTGGGGACGCTCCTTCAGCGCGTGCAAAAGCGCGTCATGGCAGGCGGAGCCGTTTACGGGCAGCATCCATGCTTTTTCCTCTTCCTTGCCGAAGCACCGAAGAAGAAGCGCGGCGCGCGCGCCGAAAAGAAGCGTGAAATGGGTTTGCACTATCCCTGTCCCATAACGGCCCCAAGGCCCTGGTACAATGGATAGAGTACACCCATGACGATGGCCGCCAAAACAAATCCCACCGCCAGGGTTACAAACAGGCTGCTGCCTTTAAGAATCGCCTCCAGCGTGGTTTCGCTTTCCTGCTGATACAGCGCGGCTAAATGCCGAAGGCTTTCGGCCAAAGCCCCGCCGTCTTCCCCCACCTTTAAAAGCCGCACCATGTAGGTGGGAAGCTGCAGGCTTTGCTCAAACGCCTCGGTGAAGGATTGCCCGTCTGAAACATGCGCCCGCACTTTTTCCAGATCGCGGCGCAGGGCGCGGTTTTTTGTAAGCTGCGGCAGGGCCTGCAGCGATTCATTCGTGCCCACGCCGCTGGAAAGCATCGCCACGAAAAGCTGGGCCAAGCGCGCCAAAGAAAGCTTGGTCAGCAGCGGCCCCATCAGCGGCAGGCGCAGGCACAAGCCATCCACGAAAACGGCCAGGCCTTCGCTTTGCACACGCAGGGCCGGTAGCACCAGGGCAAGGCCAAACCCCGCCAGCAGAATGCCTGCGGCTGAAATTCCCACCGCCTTCACTCCGAAAAGCAGGATTTGCGAATACCACGGCAATTCCTTGCCCAGAAAACCCAGCAACTGAATGATCTGCGGCACCGCCACCAGCATCAGCACCAGCGTGGCAACGCAGGCCAGAATGATCTGCACAACCGGATAAAGCAGCATGCCGCGCAGCTTTCCGGCATAGGTTTCCTTCCAGCTCAGGCTTTCATGCAGATAGCCAAGAGCTTCGGAGAGTTTTCCGGTTTTTTCGCCGGCACGCAGAAGCAGCGAGAAAAGCGGGTCAAAACGCATGTCTTGACCTTCGAAGGCGGCGGAAAGGCTGGCGCCTTGCATCACGCTTTCATGAATTTCCGACAGCGCGCGCCGAAAAGCGCGGTTTTTCGAAACGCCCGACACATCTTTTAACGCCAGATGCACCGGCACCCCCGCCCGCACCAGCGCCAGAAGGTGGCGGCAGAAAAGTACTTGCTCGGAAAGCGGCAGGCCCTTTTGGAACAACCCGCCACGCGGAATTTTCACCCGGCAATCGATCAGACTTAAGCCGCGCTGTTCCAGCGCGGTGTAAATGTCCTTTTCCTGCGGGGCATCGATGGCGCCGTGGCTAAGGGCCCCTTGCGTATCGGCGGCGCGGTAGGCATAACGTGGCATATCAACTCCGTGCCGGCGGAACGGTGGATAAATCCACCTCGGTCATCAGGCTTTCGATGCCGATCAACCCGGCTTTCAGCTTGGCGAAGCCGTCTTCGGCCATGCCGATAAAGCCCTTCTGCCGCGCGGCTTTCTGCAATACCGGGCGCGGCGCTTCCTGCGAGATCAATTCATCCAGCTCGGCATCGATGGGCAACACTTCGGCCACCACGATGCGGCCTTTGTACCCCTCGCCCCGGCAATGCAGGCAGCCTTTGGCCGTGCCGATCATGGGCGGGTTGGCCGGATTTTCGCGCAAGAGCCGGCAGGTTTCGACATCGGCCGGCGCCAGGGTGCGGCATTGCGGGCAAAGCGTGCGCACCAGGCGCTGTCCCACTGCGGCAATGATATTTCCTGACATCAAACCCGAGCTAAGCCCGAATTCGCGCAGGCGTGGAAACACGCCGAAGCAATCCTGCGTGTGCAGGGTTGAAAAAACCTGGTTGCCGGTCATGGCGGCGCGCAGGCCCATTTGCGCCGTGTCAGGATCGCGGATTTCGCCGATCAGCACCACGTCGGGATCCTGACGCAGCACCGCGCGCACGCCCTCGGCAAAGCCCAGGCCGAACTGGTCTTTCACCTGCGTCTGGCGGATGCCGGGAAGCTCATATTCCACGGGGTCTTCCAGTGTCATGATGTTGCGGGCGCGGGTGTTCAGAAGCTGCAAAAGCGCATAAAGCGTGGTGGTTTTGCCCGAGCCGGTGGGCCCGGTGAGGATAATCATCCCTTCGGGCCGCTGAATAAGGCCGCGCAACAGCGCCTGATGCGCGTTTGAAAAGCCCAGCCCTTCCAGCGGCAGCAGCGCGCGGTTCTGGTCCAGGATACGGATAACAATATTCTCGCCATGCAGCGTGGGCAGAATGGAAACGCGGAAATCCACCTGACGCCCGGCGGCGTTTTTGGTGAAGCGGCCATCTTGAATGTTGCGGCTGTCGACAATATCCATCCCGGCCATGACTTTCAGGCGCTGCGCCAGCATGGGCCAATGCCCGCGGTGAATCAGGCTTAACACCTGCAGCACGCCGTCTATCCGGATGCGCACGCGCACGCTTTGCTCTTCCGGCTCCAGATGAATGTCGGAAGCACCGGCGGCCAAGGCTTCGTCCAGCAGCGCATCCACCGCGCGGACGACCGGGTGTTCTTCTTCCGCAGTGCGCAAGGCGGGTTCTTGCTCCAGCTCGCTTAAGCGGTGATGGAAATTACGCGCTGCGCCATACGCATGGTTGATATATTCCACCAGGGCGCTTTCGGAAGTCAGGTAAAGCCGCGGAATAACGCCTTCCGGCAGCAACCGGCGGATGTGGTCAAAGGCACGCAGATCCAGCGGGTCGGCCATGTCGATGGACAGCACGCTGTTTTCCATCGCCACCGGCGCGGCTTTCAGCACCAGCGCTTCATCACGGCCCCAGAATTCCAGCGCTTCGGCTTCAGGCACGCGCTGCGCCAGGTCGATCACTGGGTAACCGGTTTGGTCACTCAGGCTTTGTAAAATATCTTCTTCCCGCGCAAAACGCAGGCGCACCAGAATGCGGCCCAGCAGATCATGCCGCTGTTTCTGTTCATGCAACGCCAGGCGCAGCTGATCCTGGTTCAGAATGCCGCGCGCGCAAAGCAAATCGCCCAACAGCGGCCGGATTTTGCCGCCAGGAGAATCTTCACGCTGGAAAGGGACGACGCTCATGGGCTCAACCAGTTCGTATTACAACCCGCCCCACCCAGGCTGGCCATCAGCGCGTTGCGGTCGAAATAAAGCATCTGGTCGTCGAAAGGATCAGACCCCGTGGAAGGAATAGCGGCAACAAAAGTTAGATCGGCATCAGCGTTGCAGCGCTCGGCACCGGTATTTCCGGGCAAACAACTCGGCACGCTGGTGGGAAAGGCGCGGCGCGCAGGTCCGGAATTCACTTCCGTAAAAGCGCCGCGGCCATTGGCGCCATGACTTAACACCAACATGGCAATCGTTGTAGTAACGCCGGAAACCAAAACTCTTAACGAGGTGCTTGCCCCCAACCCTGCCGCGCATAATCCTTTTTTATGCGCGCTGTGGGCAACATCATCCGCCGTGCAATCGGTGTCCTGGATCGTACAGGCTAAATTAGAAAGACCGCTGCTAGTTAGTGTTGGATCCACCGCAAAAGTCAGCCAGCGGCCATAGCCATCATGCGCAAGGCTTTGCGGCAACCCCAACGAACGGAAAGGAACCAGACCCGGCACACTCGCACACCCGCTATTGCAAGGACTAGGATTTGCCAAGGTATCGCCGCGTACCACACCAAAACCAGCGCCGGCCTGAAGGCTTGCCGGCGCGGGACAAGGAAAACAGCCATTGGCCTGCACAAAGGCAGCGGTGGCGCGCATGACGCCTTCCAGCGCGGTTTGCGTGGCGCGGGCGCTTTCGGAAGCGCGAAGAGAAAGAAGGGCCGGCACCATGGCTGTGATCACCATTCCGACAATGGCAAGGCTTAACGCCGCCTCGGCCAGGCTGAAGCCTGCTTTGGCGGCGGCAGCCCCGTTTTTCATAGCTGCATGCAGATGACGGAAGCCGTGCCATCCACATATTCGGCGGCGGGCCCCGTTACAGAATTACCCGTTGAAACACCCCCGCGCATATTTCCGGTAAGCGCACTGCCATCATCCAGGCGACTGTCAATCACGCGTGCCGCCGCACCGGGAATATTGGAAGCGCAGATCACATTCGTGCCAAGGCCGATGCTATTGGTGGTAAAAGCACCGTTCTGAAGACCGATGACCCCGCCAAAAGCATTCGAAGCCGGGGTAGCCTGGGTGGATTGCCCTTTCACCAACCCTGCCGCCCGCAAACATTCCCACGCCAGCGGGCTTTCGCCGGGGCCGTCGCCATCGCCACTGAGGGTGGGGTTATCAAAGGTTTTGCTGAGCATGGCAGAGCCGATAAGCCCGTTGCCGCCGCCATGATTGACGATGCCACTGGAGTTGAAGCGGATATTGGCCTGGCTGTCATCGCCCGGCAGGGCATTGTAATTCTGGTTATAGGTGGCCACCGCCGATTGAATGGCCTGCAGCGCGTTCACCGTGGCGGTGATGCGCGCATTTTGAAGAATGCTGGAGCCCACCAGCACGCTGCCGATGATCAGCCCGATCACCACCAGAACCACGGAAAGCTCAATCAGCGTAAAGCCACGCGAGGCGTGAAGCGTTCTTTTCATAAACTCCTCATTTTACAGATTAGTCGCGCGGGCCGGTATCGGAGCGCTTGTCGTACAGGGGAACGATGGTGGGGGGTAAAGGCTTGGCTGGGGAAATGGGCGGCGATACGTCCAAAGGCTGCAGCGAAATGCTGGGCGGCTTCTTTTTCGGCTCTTCGTCATTGTCTTCGTCTATAAGCTTCTGGATGCGGGCTTCTTCCTCGGCCTTCAGCTGCTCAGGCGTTTTGGGCTTTCTTTTCTTCTTGTGCACGCGATAGGCCACTTCGGTGAATTGGGCCGGGCTGCCTTCCCCAATGCCGTAAGAAGAGGGGATCATCATTCCGTGCACACCATGCCGGGGCTTTTCCAGTTCATCCTCATCCGACTGCATGGCCATCGGGTGGCGGTCGCGGATGAAGCGCTTATAAAGGTCGCGGTCCTGTTCATCCGGCTCGGGCGCGCCGTTGACGATGGACGCCTTCAGCAGAATAACCAATTCGGAAAGCTGGCCGCTGTGATCACGCGATTTGACCAGATTGCCAAGGAACGGAATTTCATCGGCGATGGGCACGCCTTTTTCCAGATTGCCTGAGCTGTCCTGCATCAACCCGCCCATCACCGCTACACTGCCCGAGGGGATGGTAAGCACGGAATCCATTTCGCGCACGGCCACTACTGGAATGGACGAACTGACTTCCGGCACATTAGCATCGGCCGCGGCGATTTTAATGCCTGGGTCTTCCACCCGGTCGACAATAAAGGAAACCGTGGGGCGAAGGTTAAGCGTGACTTCGTTGCGGTCCAGATCAATGGCCGGCTGCACGGTCATTAAAAAGCCCACCGGCACGGTGTTGGGCGTGGAATTCACCGTGCGCTGCACGGCCACCGCGGTGCCGCCGGAATTCACCACCGGCGTGCTTTCAATAGTGGAGGTGAAATACACCTCGTTTCGCGCCACTTTCAGAATGGCGGGCTGGTTGTTCAGCACCGTAAGGCGCGGGCTGGACAAAGTGCGCGTGGTGCCAAAGCCGCGCACGAAATTCAGGATCCCGGCAAAATCGCTGGTATTCAGCGACAGCGACAAAACGCCCTCGGTGGCGGTGGTGGCGCCCACGAACGGCGCCCCGATGGCCGCAGGGCCGAAGCGCGCCGCGGCGTTGAACGATCCATCCCACAAGCTGCGCCAGTTGATGCCGCTTTTGTAATTTTCATCCAGCGCAACTTCCACAATGCGCGCTTCGATCAGCACCTGGGCATTAATATTACGCCGCAGCTTGTTCAAATAAGTGCCCACCGCTTCCTGCTGGAGCTTGTTGGCAAAAACGGTGATCAGCCCCGCCTGCCGGTTTACGGCAAAAGTTTTGCCGGAAGAAAGCCCTTCCTGGCGCAGCTGGGCCATCACGCTGGCATCGTTACCGTTGCGCAGATGCGTACCCTGCGTGTTGGACAAGATGGACTGAATGTTGGCCTCTACCTCGGGCCAGAAATCGGCCGTGGTCGAGGTTGCCACCTTGGTCAGCGAGTTATTGGCGTTCTGCGCATCCTGGTTGATGGAAACGAAACCCCCGCCGCGCGTGACATTCGACACGGAACCAAAAACATTGGTGGCAATACCGATCTGGCTTTCCGCGCTGCGTTTCAGCGACAGATAATCAATCGGATAGGTTTTCAGGTAAGGCTCGTCCAGCTCCACCCGCACCATGCCGTCATCCACGCTGTAGCGCAGGCCGGAGATGCGGCACAACCGGTCAAGGATGCGCGGGAAAGGCTGGCGCGTGGCGCTGAAAATCACCCCGCCTTCGATGCGCGGATCCACCTCGATATCCACGCCCGCTTTCGCGGCCAGTTCCGTCAGCACGTCTTTCAGCGGAACTTTTTCGGTGACGGAAATGGAAAGGATGCGGTCTTTGGCAATGCTGGGCGCGCCGGCCTGTTCATGCTGCAGGGGCAGGCGCGGAATGGGCGGCCCGGCTTCGGGCACGGGCGGAACGTCGCGCAACGTTTCATAATCGGCGCGCGACAGATTGCCGATGGGGTCGATCTTGTCGAGCGACGAAGTCTTATCCAGCGCCGACTCGGTGCAACTGGCTAACAGGAAGGCGCTGAAAAGAAGGATGGCAGGAAGGCGCATGCAGGGGGATACCAAATTGGTAATACATACGGATGCGTGTGGCAATGAACCTCTTTTCCACCTTCTGTGCAACTCATTCATGGATTGTTCCGTTTTGTTTACGAACTTTTCTCAGTAATCCACCCTTAAAAAGTAAAGCCCCTGGGCCGGGGCCGTGGGACCGCCACGCTTACGGTCGCAGGCCTCAAAGGCGTTTTTGAAATCTTCCACGCTCCATTGGCCCGTGCCCACGTTCAACAGACTGCCCATCATGTTGCGCACCTGATGATAAAGAAATGAGCGCGCCGAAAAATAGAAG
>JACQAB010000194.1 GCA_016195205.1 Pseudomonadota bacterium | reverse complement strand
TTATCAACCCGTGGAGAATTTTGAGTACAGAGGATTTACCCATAAAACGAGTGTAACCACCGAAAGGAACTGGCTGGCAATTAAAGAGGCGGAAAACGGTTTGTATAACGTGGACTTACATTACACCCGGGGAATTTATGAGTTGAATACGCTTGAGGGCGTGCACCGAATTGACCCCGTTGTTCACACCATTTTGCCGGGCGTTTCTCTTGACCAAGCCATTGCCGAACTGCAGGCCTTTGAAGAAAGGTATAAAGCCAGCGGCATAGGAAAGCCGGAAAGGGAATATACCCACAATGTTATGGGCGGGAAGGGAAAGCTGACCATCAAGCATGCTCAAGGCACCGTCAATTTCAGTAAGAGCTGGCGGCCAAGCTCGCACTGGTCGCATTTTTTGAGGGTGGCCACGCCCGCCACGCCCGCCTGATTAACTCAGCGCCGCGGCCAGAAGCTTTTTTGTGTATTCTTCGCGCGGGTTGGTGAAAACCTCGTGCGCCGTGCCGCTTTCCACGACCTTGCCGTTCTTCATGACAAGGATGTCATGCGCCATGGCGCGCACCACGCGCAGATCATGGCTGATGAAAATGTAAGCCAGGCGGTATTTGGCCTGCAGGTCGCGCAGCAGGGTGATGATTTGCGCCTGAACCGAGCGATCCAGCGCCGAGGTCGGCTCATCCAGCACCACCAGGTGCGGTTTTAAAATCAGCGCCCGGGCAATGGCCACGCGCTGGCGCTGCCCACCCGAAAATTCATGGGGGAAACGCTCGCGCATGCCGGCTTCCAGCCCCACTTCTTCCAGAATAGAGGCGATGGCGGCCTCGCGCTCAGCCGACGTGCCGCGTTTATGGATGCGCAGGCCCTCGCCGATAATATCCCCCACGCTCATGCGCGGGCTAAGGCTGCCATAGGGATCTTGGAACACCAGTTGCATGCGCTGGCGCAGGGGGCGCAATTCTTTCTGTTTCATCGCCAGGACATTTTCGCCCAGGAACACCACGTTGCCGGTGGCCTTCACCAGGCGCAGCGTAGCAAAGCCCAAAGTGGTTTTGCCCGACCCGCTTTCACCCACCACGCCCAGGGTTTCTCCTTCGCGCAGGTTGAAGCTGACATCATCCACCGCGCGCACATAATCCACCGTGTTGCGCAGGATGCCTTTTTTGATGGGGAAATAAACCTTCAGATGCTCGGCGCTGATTACCGGCTTGGCATCGGAAGGCGGCGGGGCGGCCTCGCCCTTGGGCTCGGCGGCCAGCAGCGCGCGCGTGTATTCATGCTTGGGCGAGGCGAACAGGGTTTTTACGTCGTTCTCTTCCACGATTTCGCCATGGCGCATCACGCAAACACGGTCGGCCATGTGGCGCACGATGGCCAGATCATGCGTGATGAACAGCATGGCCATACCGAGGCGCGATTGCAGGTCTTTCAGCAGCTTCAAGATTTGTGCCTGAATGGTGACGTCCAGCGCCGTGGTGGGTTCGTCGGCGATCAGCAGGTCAGGATTGTTGGCCAGGGCCGCCGCGATCATCACACGCTGGCGCTGGCCACCGGAAAGTTCATGCGGATAGCGGGTAAGCCATTTGGGCGGATCTTCCAGCCCCACCAGCCCCAGCAGTTCCAGCACCCGCGCGCGGGCGGCGGCGGGGGTAAGGCTTTGATGCTCGTGAATAACCTCGGCCACCTGCTTTTCCACGGTGTGCAGGGGATTCAGCGTGCTCATCGGTTCCTGAAAGATCATGGTAATGCGGTTGCCGCGTAACCGGCGGATGTCGCGCAGCGGCATGGAAAGTATTTCTTTTCCATCATAGCGGGTGCTGTTGCCGCTGATTTCCGCCGAAGCCGGCAATAGCTTCATGATCGAAAGCGCGGTGACTGATTTGCCCGAGCCGCTTTCGCCCACCAGGGCCATCACCTCGCCCTTCTTGATCTGGAAAGACACGCTGCGCACGGCTTCCACCAGCTTCCCGCCGGAACGGAACCCCACGCGCAGATTGTCGATTTCCAGCAGGCTCATGCCTTGCCTCCTTGTTTACGAGGGTCGAAGGCATCGCGCACGGCCTCGCCGATGAAAATCAATAAACTCAGCATCAGCGCCAGCACCACGAAGGCGGTAATGCCCAGCCATGGCGCCTGCAGGTTATTCTTTCCCTGGCTGAGCAGCTCACCCAAAGAGGGCGAGCCGGGCGGCAGGCCAAAACCCAGAAAATCAAGCGCGGTAAGGGTGGTAATGGCGCCATTCAGCACGAAAGGCAGATAAGTAAGGGCGGCCACCAGCGCGTTGGGGAGAATATGCCGCACCATGATGGTGACGTTATCGGCTCCCATGGCGCGTGCGGCCTTCACATAGTCAAAATTGCGCGTGCGCAGGAATTCGGCACGCACGACACCCACCAGATGCATCCAGCTGAACAGAAGCAATAGAATAAGCAGCCACCAGAAATTGGGCTGCACCAGGGAAGACATGATGATCAACAGAAACAAAGTCGGCATGCCCGACCAGATTTCAATGAAGCGCTGGAAGGAAAGATCGATCCACCCGCCGAAATAGCCCTGCACCGCGCCCGCGGCCACGCCGAGGATGGAGGAAAACAGCGTCAGCGTCAGGCCGAACAGCACCGAAATGCGGAAGCCGTAGATCAGCCGCGCCATCACATCGCGTCCCTGATCGTCGGTGCCCAGCCAGTTTTCCATCGCGGGTGGCGAGGGAGCGGGCATCTGTAAGTTATAATTGATAGTGTTGTAGCCGTAGGGAATAATGGGCCACACCGCCCAACCTTTTTCACGGATTTTCTGCATCACTAACGGATCGCGATAATCGGCGTTGGTTTCAAATTCACCGCCAAAAGTTTTTTCGGAATAATTCTGGAACACCGGAAAATAAAGCTGGTGGTCATAGCTGATGATCAGCGGCCGGTCATTGGCGATAAAATCGGCGAACAGGCTGATAAAAAACAGCAGGGCAAACACCCACAGGCTGCCCCAACCGCGCCGGTTGGCCTTGAAATTACGCCAGCGCCGCTCGGCGATGGGAGATCGGGCTGTTTTCGCCATGCCGGTCTATTTTTTTTCCACGGCTTGTTTTTCAAGAATCTGTCCGAAGGGGCAGGTTGATTGCAGCTTGCCCCTCTCCGGGAAGAAGATCTGGCTATAGTTTGCAATTTTCAGCGTGGGGGTCCCGCCGTTTTTTTCTTCCGAGGGCAGCGGATTGCGCAGGGCCATCAACTCGCCAGGATGCACCCACATCCTGCAATTGTTATAGGTGAAAAGCCCCAGGCTCTGCGGCGTGTCCAAATAGTATTTTTTCTCCGTCCCATCATACAAGATCAGCCATTGATTCATGTGAGTGTGGTCTTCCTTGTCCGGCACCCATTCCGTGCCAGCGGTAGTAAACACGGCATAGTTTTTATCATCAATTCTTCTTTCCCATACAGCGATGCTAAAGTCGTGCTGGGCGCTTTCAGCCGCTTTTGCGGCGGCCGGAATCTTGGTGTGCAGGGTATGAAGCTCGGCGTTCATCTGATCGAACTGTTGCTGATAATTATGGATGAAGGCCATCTGCTCATCACGGCTACCCATATGGTCTTTAGCAGCTTTCGAATATTGTTCGGTTAGGGCGGTGTTTTGCTGATTCAGTTCTTTTTCACGGTCTTTCAGGCTTTTTTCTTCCGCGGATGTTTTCTCCATCTTGTCTCTAAGGGCGGCTAGCGAGGGGTCGGCTTCAGCCTCTTCTTTGGTGTGCTTCAATTGCAAGATGCTGGGCGGTTGTTGCGCCAGGGCCGGGCAGGCCAACAATACAAGCAAGGCAAAAAACAGCGGTTTCATGGCAATCTCCTATTGGTCACGTTTTTCGAAATCGATGCGCGGATCAACAAGGGTGTAAGTCATGTCGCCGATGATGTTCATGATCAGCCCCAGCAGCGTGAAAAAATAAAGCGTGCCGAACATCACCGGATAATCGCGGCTGATGGCTGATTCAAAACCCAGCAGGCCTAACCCATCCAGTGAAAAAATCACTTCAATCAGCAGCGAGCCGGTGAACAAGATGGAAATGAACGCCGCCGGAAATCCGGCAATTACAATCAGCATGGCGTTGCGAAACACATGGCCATACAGCACGCGTTTTTCCGAAATCCCTTTGGCGCGCGCCGCGGTGACGTAAAGCTTGTTGATTTCATCGAGAAACGAATTCTTGGTCAGCATCGTCAGGCTGGCGAAGCCGCCGATCACCAGCGCCGTGACCGGCAGCACCATGTGCCACAGGTAATCCAGAATTTTATGCGGCCAATCCAGATTGGCCCAGTTGTCGGATACCAGCCCGCGCAGGGGGAACCAGTCAAAATACCGCCCTCCGGCGAATACCACCACCAGCAGCACGGCGAACAGGAAGCTGGGAATGGCGTAGCCGATAATAATCACCGCGCTGGTCCAGATATCGAAGGGCGAGCCGTCTTTCACGGCTTTTTTAATGCCCAGCGGAATGGAGATTAGGTAAATCAACAGCGTGGTCCAGGCGCCGATGGAAATCGACACCGGCATTTTTTCCAGCACCAGGTCCACCACGCGCCGGTCGCGGAAATAGCTTTTGCCGAAGTCGAACATCACGTAATTCTTCATCATCATCACGAAGCGTTCCCACAGCGGCTTGTCGAAGCCGAACTGCACTTCCAGCTCTTTGATGAATTCGGGGTCAAGCCCCTGCGCGCCCTTATAGCGGGAAGCCAGCGCGCCTTGGCCAAGGCCCGCTTGCTCGCCAGGGCGGGCGAGGTTCTGCAAATTCTCTTCACCTCCGCCGCCAATGCGCTGGGTGGAATTGGCGCCGAAGCCCTGCAGCCGCGCAATCACCTGTTCCACCGGGCCGCCCGGTGCGGCTTGCACGATGAGAAAGTTCAGCACCATGATGCCGAAGAGGGTGGGAATGATGAGGAAAAGGCGGCGGGTAAGATATGCGAGCATGTCAGCGCGAGCGATGGGCGTTGATTTTGGCCTGTTTGGCTGGGTCGATCCACCAGGCATCCACCACCGGCAAGCCATAGGGCGGGTTCTGCTCGGGAGCGCCGAACATATCCCAGTAGGCAATGCGGAAAACATCGGTGTGCCATTGCGGGATGACATAAAAGCCCCACAGCAGCGCGCGGTCTAACGCGCGCACATGGTTCACCAGATCGTCGCGGGTTTTGGCGTGGATCACGCTCTCCACCAGCTCGTCCACCGCGGGGCTTTTCACGCCCGACAAGTTGCGACTGCCTTTGATGTCGGCTTTCGTGGAACCCCAGAAATCCAATTGCTCGTTCCCGGGGGAAAGCGATTGTGCGAATACGTTCACGATCATGTCAAAGTCAAAATCATTCATGCGGTTCTGATATTGCGCGCTGTCCACGATGCGCAGGTCGGTTTTAATGCCGATTTTTTCCATATTGCGCATGAAGGGCTGGATCCAGCGCTCAAACGCCGGGCTGTCGACCAGGATTTCAAAATGAAACATCTCGCCCTTGGCGTTCACCAGCACGTTGTTTTTCAGCGTCCAGCCCGCCTTGCCCAGCAGTTCCAGCGCCTTGCGCATGTTGTCACGATTGCTGCCGCTGCCGTCGGTTTTGGGCGGATCGTATTCCTCGGTAAACACGCGATCCGGCAGTTTGCCGCGCAGCGGCTCAAGGATTTTCAGTTCCTCCGCGCTGGGCGTGTTGATGGAAGCCAGTTCGGAATTGTCGAAATAG
>JACQAB010000193.1 GCA_016195205.1 Pseudomonadota bacterium | reverse complement strand
GTGGCCGAAGGCGTGGAGACAAAAGAAGTGGCCGACTGGCTAATCAATGAAAAGGTTGATCTACTGCAGGGCTATTATTTCGGCCGGCCCGAAGTGGATACGCCCGCCAATATCTGCGCGCGGTTTGTGAAGAAATAAAAATAAAAATCCCCGCCGAAGCGGGGATTTTTTCATTCTCGTTAAAAGAAGCGTTATTCCGTCTTGGAAAGCTGGGCGATCTGCTTTTGCAGTTCGTCCAGGCGCTGCTGCATCTGGCGGATCGAGGCGTCGTCCTGCGGATCCCCCGCGGCGGCGGGTGCGGCTACTGGGCGCAGATAGCTGGGCGGCGGTCCAGGCGGCGTGGATTGCGCCTGCGCGGCGCGCGGGGCTTCTTCCGGCTCGTTTTCTTCTGGCGCGCTTGCCTGCGGCGCGGAATTTCCAGCCGCATTCGCGGTGCCGCCGAAAGGCGAGAACATGCGCATGGCATTCTCGAACAGCGCCATGTTCTGCTTGCTCACCTGCTCGATGGTGTTCGAGAACATGCCGCCGAAGGCGCTGCCGAAGGTGGAGCGGAGATAGTCGTTCATCTGCGACTGGTTCTTGGTGAAGGCTTGCATGCTGTATTCCAGGTAGCGTGGCACCACCGACTGCATGTTGTTGCCGTAAAAACTTATCAACTGACGCAAGAAACTTGTGGGTAAAAGATTCTGCCCGCCCTTGCTTTCCTGCTCGACAATAATCTGGGTCAGAACGCCGCGGGTGATGTCGTCGCCGTTTTTGGCATCATAAACAATGATTTCCTCGCCTTCCTTGATCATCTGGCAGAGATCGTCCAGAGTCACGTAGGCGCTGGTGTCGGTGTTGTACAACCGGCGGTTGGCGTATTTCTTAATGACAATAGGGTTGGACTTGGGCGAAGTAGGCTGATTCGGTTGAGCCATCATGATTCTCTCTTTTTTCTGGACAGTTGCTATTGGAGCGTTAGCATTTTAAACCTTTCTTAAGGTCTTGAAAAGCGCCATGTGCGGTGCAAAATACCCGTGTCTTCAGGAGGTTGCCCATGTCACGCAAGAAAGCATCCCGCGCCAAGACAGTTGCGGCCTCGAAAAGAAAGCCCTCCGTTGAAACCCGGGCCAAGCCCGTTGCTTCGGTGTATGAGCAACTGGCCCGCCGCAGCCTTGACCTGTGGCGCGAGCAGTTGACCGCCCTTTCACGCAGTCCTGCTGCGATGCAGGAAATGAACCGGAACATGCAGCCGGTCTTCTCCTTCTTTACACAGGGGATGGATATGTGGCTGATGATGGCCGATCCTTGGAGCCAGGCGGCCTCTGCCACGAACGCCGCGGCACGGAATGACAAAAACCAAACGACCCAAAGCAAAACCTCCAAGCGCGGACAGCGTTCGCGCGGGGCCCACCCCATTGCCCCTCCTGCTTTCGCTGGCGATCCTGCAATGGCAGAGCTGGCCCGCCGCGTTGCGAATATGGAGCGGGAACGCGCCGCCCCTGGAACTTCTTCAGGATCCCGAGCTGCGGGAGCGCGCTCGGCGTCTGTCATCGGATTTGAAGAAGCTGCTGGACGCAGATTCGCGCGCCGCCGAAAAGCTTAAAGAAACCGCCGAAAAACTCGCCACCGAAAAATACCAGTCCTTTCTGGCGGGCGTTGACCGTTACCGCCATTCCACGTTTCGCCGCGCGTTGGAACCCCCACCAGTTTTATGGCGGGAAGGCACCACCCGTTTGCTGGATTTTGGCGGCAAGGGCGAGACGGTGCTGGTCATTCCCTCGCTCATTAACCGCTATCACGTGCTGGATCTGGACAAGGCGCAAAGCTTCGCGCGCGCACTGAAGGCCCGCGGCTTTCGTCCGCTGGTGCTGGATTGGAACACGCCGGGCAAGAAAGAACGCGGATTCATGCTTGACCAGTATATAAAGCGCGCCGGTAAAGCGCTGGATCTTGCCCATAAGGAAAATAAGGGCCCCGTGGCGATGATCGGCTATTGCATGGGCGGGCTGCTGGCGGCGGCCCTGGCGCAATTATCGCCCGGTAAAACCAAAAGCCTGATGTTCCTTGCCACCCCATGGGATTTCCATGCCGACGGGTTGGCCAAGGAACGGATGGAGCAGGTTCTGGCCCAGCTTGGTCCCTCCCTGGAAAAGTGGAACGAAATGCCTGCCGACGTGCTGCAGGCTTTTTTCATCCTGTTGCAGCCCTTTGCGGTGATCGAAAAATTTTGCCGTTTTGCCGCACTGGATAAAAAAAGCCCCACCGCCCGCAGCTTTGTGATTCTGGAAGATTGGGTGAATGATGGCGTGCCGCTGGCCAAAAAGGTGGCGCAGGAATGCCTGCAGGGCTGGTATGTGGAAAATTCCCCCGCGCTAGGCCAATGGAAGGTTATGGGGGAATGCATTCGTCCAGCAAAATTGGATATTCCCAGCCTGCATGTGATTCCCAACCGCGACAAAATCGTGCCGCCAGCCAGCGCCCAGGCCCTGGCCAAATCCATGAAAGACGCCAAGATTCTCAACCCCGTTTTCGGCCATGTCAGCATGGTGGCGCATGAAGCCGCCAAAGACAGGCTTTGGCCGCAGCTATTTGATTGGCTTGCGTCCGGCGGTGTGCGCCCTTAGTTTAAGGTCAAAGGATTCTCCATGCCCATCCCCGTTGTCATCGTTTCCGCCGCCCGCACCGCCATCGGCACGTTCAGCGGCACGCTTTCCACTCTGCCCGCACATGAGTTGGGCACGGCCGTGATCAAAGAAGCCCTGGCGCGCGCCAAAGTTGCGCCGGGCGATGTCAGCGACGTGATCATGGGACAAATTCTAACCGCGGCGCAGGGACAGAATCCCGCGCGTCAGGCGGCGGTGGCTGCGGGCGTGCCGTATGAAAAAACCGCCATCACCATCAATCAGGTGTGCGGCTCGGGCTTGCGCGCGGTGGTGATGGGCATGCAGGCCATTGCCAATGACGACACACAGATCGTGGTGGCGGGAGGGCAGGAGAATATGAGCCTGTCGCCCCATGCCATTTACCTGCGCAACGGCGTGCGCATGGGCAACGGCGAAATGGTCGACACCATGATCCGCGACGGTTTGTGGGATATCTATAACAACTATCACATGGGCATCACGGCGGAGAACGTGGCCCAGCGTCACCAGATCACCCGCGAAATGCAGGACCAATTCGCCGCCGCTTCGCAGCAGAAGGCCGAAGCCGCGATGAAAGAAGGGCGTTTCAAGGCTGAAATCACCCCGATCACCATTAAAGAGAAGAAGGGCGACCGCGTCGTGGACCAGGACGAAGGTCCGCGCCCGGGCACCACGGCGGAAAGCTTGGGCAAGCTGCGTCCGGCTTTTTCCAAAGACGGCACGGTGACGGCGGGCAATGCTTCCAGCATCAATGACGGCGCGGCGGCCCTGGTGCTGATGCGCGAGGACGAAGCCAAAAAGCGCGGGCTTGCTCCTTTGGCGCGCATCGCAGGATGGGCCACGGTGGGGGTTGATCCTGCGGTGATGGGCACGGGCCCCATTCCCGCCAGCCGCGCGGCGCTGAAGAAAGCCGGATGGAACGCCCAGGATCTTGATCTGATCGAAGCGAATGAGGCTTTTGCCGCCCAGGCCATCGCCGTGAACAAGGAAATGGGCTGGGATCTGAACAAGGTGAATGTGAATGGCGGGGCGATTGCCCTGGGCCATCCGATTGGCGCTTCGGGCGCGCGGGTTTTGGTGACGCTGCTGCACGAAATGGCGCGGCGGAATTCGAAAAAAGGTCTGGCCACGCTGTGCATCGGTGGCGGCATGGGAATCGCCATGTGTGTGGAGAGGTGAAAGTAGTGAGTATTGAGTAGTGAGTAATGAAGCCAGTCTTTCACTCCTCAATACTCACTACTCACTACTTTATTAAGGAGAAATGGAATGGCTGGAAGAGTAGCGTTAGTAACAGGCGGAGTTCGCGGCATCGGCGCGGCGGTTGCCGTTATGCTGAAAGCGCGCGGCTACAAGGTCGCGGCCAATTATCACGGCGCCGACGACCCGGCGGTGGCGTTCACCACCAGAACGGGAATCTCTCACTATAAATGGGACGTCAGCGATTTCGACGCCTGCCAGAAAGGCGTGGCGCAAATCACCGCCGCTATCGGCCCGATCGAGGTGCTGGTCAACAACGCCGGCATCACCAAAGACGGCGTGATGCATAAAATGACCAAGGAACAGTGGGACGATGTGATCCGCGTCAATTTGTCGTCCGTGTTTTACATGAGCCGTTCGGTGATCGAAGGCATGCGCACCCGCGGTTTTGGGCGCATCGTCAGCATTTCATCCATCAACGGGCAGTCGGGGCAATTCGGTCAGACCAATTACTCGGCGTCGAAGGCCGGCATCATCGGCTTTACCAAGGCGCTGGCGCAGGAAAGCGCCATTAAGGGCATTACCGTGAACGTGGTGGCGCCCGGCTATACCAGCACCGAAATGGTGCGGGCCATGGATCCCGCGATTGTCGAAAAGATTACCAGTAAAATTCCGGTGGGCCGTTTGGGCCAGCCCGAAGAAATCGCCCGTGCGGTGTGCTTCCTGGCTTCCGACAACGGCGGTTATATCACCGGCTCCACGCTGTCGATCAACGGCGGGCAGTATTTGGCTTAGGCGGGTTGGGGTAACGGCCCGGCTGCTTCAGCGCCTCTTCGTTTTTGCGCAAAGCGGTAGGCAAGGACAAGAAGTTTTGCCTGCACGGAAGCCGCCGTTTTGACCCCCTGATGAACCAGATTCGGGTGGCTGGGGTATGGAATGACGTGAGGGGCTTCCCGCATCCTTCTGAACATCTGGATCATTTGATCCGCGATGTCTGGATGTATGACAATGACATCTGCCTTGGCGGAAATTTTTAAGGCTGCCTCTTCAAAGCCGGCTGTAAAGGCATCACGGATAGCCGCCGGGATGTCCTGATTATCAACCGTAGAACGATAAAGATGATGCAGTTGGCGCAGATCGTTCATCACTGCCCACTTGTTATGGAAGGGCAAGTATTCCCCGATGTGGCTCGCCGTGTAATCCACCATCATATCGGCGTATTGCAGAAAATCGCGGTTCACCAGCTTCAGCGCGCGGTAAGCGTCCAATTTCTTGGGTGCGGTCAGCATCAGATAACCCAGGCGATGCTCGGAACCGTAAAAATCCTTGTGCCAGGTGTCGTCGCCCGCATTGCGCTTGGCCTGGATGCCGTCGAATTCCTCGGCAAGGTCAGCGGCCATGCCCTTGTCCAGCGCGCTGCGGAAACCTTTCCAGTTTGCATGATAGCCGCGTGCCTGCAAGGCCAGCGCCCCGGTGCGTATGCCGTAATAAGTAGTGATGATGTCGCGGTCGATGATGAACATCGGATGGCCGTCTTTCAGTTCGCGGCCCACCTTTCCGTAATGAAAGCCGCTTCCCCACGTGCGGCGACGATTTTTGGGAACCAAAGCCACGGCTTTTTTATAAAGCTCAAAAACGAACATCGCCGTCGTCGGCATTTGATCAAGAAGCTCCACCGCTTCCGCATCTCCCGAGGCAATGCGCTCGTGAAGGGTTCTGCGTTCGGCGATGAGCCAATCAACCTGTTTGGGGAAATTATGTATCCCGATGAGAAACTGGTTGGTCTCATAGGCTGAGCCTTGGCTTCTAAGCTTTCTTGTTTTGCCCATATGGGCCATGGCCCGACCAGCGTATTCAACGAGAGATAAAGACATTGCGGCCTCAAAATGATGGAGGGAAACGAGGGGTTATTGGGGGTTTAGGAAAGCCGATTTTTGCTATTGTGGCAAGGGCCGGAATCGCGGTTTCATGCTTTTTCAGAGGCCGGTGTCTTTCCCTTAAGACGCTATTCTGTTTCAGCTTTTCAGCGAGTTCGCATGCGTTCTTCCATTAAGGAATCCCGCCGCTATCCCTCGCGTCCCTTCGCCACCGTGGGCGTGGTGGTGTGGTGGGGTGACGAAATCCTGATTATCAAGC
The DNA here is from genome assembly GCA_016195205.1 of Pseudomonadota bacterium. Lineage (GTDB taxonomy): Bacteria > Pseudomonadota > Alphaproteobacteria > UBA9219 > RGZA01 > JACQAB01. The sequence continues at coordinate 1,521 of JACQAB010000193.1, read as the reverse complement.
GCGCCCGGCCACCCCGCCAGGGGGAATGGGGGCTGATCGGCGGCGCGGTGGAGCTTGGCGAAACGCATTTCGACGCCGCCATCCGCGAGGTGCGGGAAGAGACCGGCGTGATGATCGAGCCTTTTGACGTTATCACCTGCATCGACAGTGTCACGCATGACGCCGCGGGCATGGTGGAATTTCATTACAGCATCGTGGAAGTGAATGCGCGCTATGTGAATGGCGAGGCGCAGGCGCTGGACGACATTACCGAAGCGCGCTGGATCAAGCCGGCCGAGCTGGAATCCCTGCAGGTATGGGACGAAATGCGCCGGGTGGTGGGGTTGGCGCAGGCGCAATATAAGCCGCAGGAATAACTTTAAACCACGCCGGGAAATCGCCTTTCGCTGGCAATGCGCGGTGGGGTGTGCCGCGCCGGATCAAAAGCAACTTGCCGGAATTCAATCCGAATAGGATGTCCTTCCAGTTCCCGCCGTCTTTGTTGCGGCATGCCACTGCTGAACATCAGCGTTTGCTGGATAACATGGGGCAGGTGCGTGGCTACGAAAGCGGGAACATCAAATCCCGCTCGGCCGCGTGCCCAGCTTTGGTAGCCTGGGGAATCCTCGATATGCGGCGAACGCGTGGGAACCTCGCCCGGAATTCTTCTGGTGACTTCGCCAATCACCAGCGTCACGGGGATAGACAGCGGTTTTTTAGGCAAAGCCTCCGCTAAATCGGTTTGTTTAATTCTCTCTGCCACTTCCGCAACGGCGGCGCCAAGGGCTTTTTCATCGACAAACATTTCATATCCTTTCTGGAAGATGGGGCGATTATATCCAAAATCCGGGCGCGGAACAGGGGTTTGATCGGGCTTTTGCCCTTCTTTTTAGATCGCGTTAACCTTATCTGTTTAGGAATAAATCCATGTATCCCGACGTTGCCGATTTGCGCGAATTCTATGATGGCGAGCTGGGCGGCTTTGCCCGCCGCCTGATCCGCGCGGCGTTGCGCCGGTTATGGGAAAATGTGGCGGGGTTCAGCGTATTGGGCCTGGGTTATGCCACGCCTTATTTGCGGCCCATGCTGGGCGAAGCCGCCCGGCTTTTCGCCTTCATGCCTGCGCCGCAGGGCGTGACCTGGTGGCCGCGCGAGGGGCCCAATGCCACGGCGCTGACCGAAGAAACCACGCTGCCCTTGGCCGAGAACAGCATCGACCGGATTTTGCTGGTTCATGCGCTGGAGAACACCCAACACCTGAAGGCGCTTCTGGAAGAATCCTGGCGCGTATTGGCCGGGAACGGGCGGATGGTGGTGGTGGTGCCGCATCGTGGCGGGTTCTGGAATATGTCGTCAAAAATTCCCTTTGGTTCGGGTTTTTCTTTTTCACACGGGCATATTCGCCGCTTGCTGGCCGATAACCGCTTTCAGGTGGAGCGTCACGCCCGCGCTTTGTTCGTCCCGCCGTTCCTGTACCGGCTGCTGGGGCCCTCGGCCGAGTGGATTGAGCGTAATGGCGCAAGGTTCCTGCCCGCTTTGGCG
>JACQAB010000165.1 GCA_016195205.1 Pseudomonadota bacterium | reverse complement strand
TGAAGGTGGAGGCCACCAAATTCACCGAAGTCGGCTATGTGGGCCGCGATGTGGAGCAGATCATCCGCGACCTGGTGGAAGTGGCCCTTGCCACCGTGCGCGAAAAAGAACGCAAGGAAGTGAAGGTCAAGGCCGAAACCGCCGCCGAGGAACGGCTGGTGGATGCGCTGGTCGGCAAAACCGCCTTGTTAGAGACGCGCGCCAAGTTCCGCGCCATGCTGAAAGCCGGCGAGATGGAAGACCGCGAGGTGGAGCTGGAGCTGAACGACGACAGCAACTTGGCCATGCCCACCATCGATGTTCCGGGCATGCCCGGCGCGCAGATGGGCATGCTGAATCTGGGGGATATTTTCGGCAAGGCCTTTGGCGGCCGCACCAAGCTGAAGAAAATGAAGGTATCCGAGGCCCGCCCGCGCCTGCTGGATGAAGAAGCCGATAAACTTCTGGACCAAGATAAGGTGGTGGCCGCGGCGCTGGACCATGTGCAGCAGAACGGCATCGTGTTCATCGACGAGATCGACAAAATCGCCGCGCGTTCCGAATTCCGCGGCGGCGGCGACGTAAGCCGCGAGGGCGTGCAGCGCGATCTGTTGCCGCTCATCGAGGGCACCACGGTGTCCACCAAATACGGCATGGTGAAAACCGACCATATTCTGTTCATCGCCTCGGGCGCGTTTCATCTGTCGAAGCCGTCGGATTTGTTGCCCGAGCTGCAGGGGCGGCTGCCGATCCGCGTCGAGCTTCAGGCGCTGAACGCCGAAGACTTCAAGCGCATCCTCACCGAAACCGAAGCCAGCCTGGTGCGCCAGTACAAGGCGCTGATGGAAACCGAAGGATTAACGCTTGAATTCGCCGGGGAGGCGATTGACGAGGTCGCCCGCCTGGCCGCGGAAATTAACATGACGGTCGAGAACATCGGCGCGCGACGATTACATACGGTTCTGGAACGGTTGCTGGAAGACATCAGCTTCGAAGCCGATCAGAAGAAGGGCCAGCGGCTTGTTATCGACGCCGATATGGTTAAGGAAAAGGTGGGCGGCCTTGCCAAGGACAGTGATTTGTCGAAGTTTATTCTCTAGGGGGCTCGGGGGCTAAGCGACTCAGGGGCTAAGGGTCATAAAAGATTATGCGTTTTTCCAGTCCCTCAGCCCCCGAGCCCCTCAGCCCCTCAGCCCCTCTTCTTATGAAACTATATTAACAGTTGCAAAAGGTATAAGGCATTTGGGATAGTCTTTGCCGCAAAGGGTTAGACAGAGACATGCATTGGATTTCTTCAAAGACTCTCATAAAGTTTATCGTCGCGGCGGCGATTGGCGGCGCGAGCGTGCAGTTGATTCAGCCGGGCAGTCAGGCGCTGGCTTTCACGGGCGTGGCCCCGGCCTCTACTTCAGAAACCGATCCTGTAGATGGTTCAAAGGTGGACCCCGAAGCCTGGTGGAATACTAAGGCCCGCTATTCATCGCCGGAATATTACCGGGACAGGCTGGAGAAGGCCCTTCTATTTTATTATAAACCCGACATGATTAAGCGCGAGTTCCTGGACCTTAAAGACGGCGGGGAAATAAAAAAACTGGTGAAAGCCGCGCGCCTCTTGGCTAAAGATCTTATCGTCGAGGGCCGTGGGGGATTTGAGGTCAACAGCCTGGTGGCGATGGATAATCTTTTCACCCTGGGAATTATGCCTGATGACAATTCCCCCAACGGCACCGGGCAGACCGAGCCGGATAAGCGTTTTGTTAAGCTGGTAGCCGCCCGCGGCTGGGATGCCTCGACCCTTCCCGGCCTTATCCGTGAAGTTCTGAGAGAGCAGCAAGATCCTGCGCTTCATAATGCTTTATATGCGAATATTCAAAAGGCGGCGAAACTTCTTGGCCGCACCGACCGCCGTCCTGACGTGGTGAAACCCTGGCAGGCGCGCGCCGATCAGCTGCTGAAAGAGGAAAAACCCATTTTGGTGGGTCAAATTCAGCCCGCACGGAAGAGATTGATAGATGGCGAGCCGGCCACCGATCCGCAATAACATTTAGGCCAACGCCCGCCAGCCGATATCGCGGCGGCAGAAACCCTGTTCCCATTCAATCTGGTCGACCGCCCAATAGGCGTGGTGCTGCGCCTCTTTCACGGTTTTCCCCCAGCCGGTTACGCCCAGCACGCGTCCGCCCCAGGCCTGAATCTCTTCGCCCGGCCCGCCGCCCCGCGTTCCGGCATGGAACACCACGGCGTTGGGCACGGCGGCGGCGTCCTGCAGGCCTTTTATGACGCTGCCTTTTTCATAGGCGCCGGGATAGCCCTTGGCGGCCATCACCACGCACAGCGCCGCTTCATTTTTCCATTCCAGCTTGACCCGGCGCAACTCGCCGGTGGCGGTTTTGTAAAGCGCATCGAGCAGGTCGGATTGCAGGCGCGGCAAGATGGCCTGCGTTTCCGGGTCGCCGAAGCGGGCGTTGAATTCGATCAGGCGCGGCCCTGTTTTGGTGATCATCAGCCCCGCGAACAGCACGCCGTTGAACGGCATTTCAGCGGCGGCCAACGCGCGGGCGGTGGGAAAAATAATGTCGCGCATCACGCGTTCCTGCATGTCGCGGCTGATGATGGGGGCGGGCGAATAGGCGCCCATGCCGCCGGTGTTGGGGCCTTGATCGCCGTCGAAGGCGCGTTTGTGGTCTTGGGCATGGGCGAAGGCCATGGCGCCGTCGCCATCGACCAGCGCGAAGAAGCTGGCTTCCTCGCCTTCCATGTATTCCTCGATGACCACCGATTTTCCCGCTTCGCCGAACACGTCTTCCACCATGGCCTGATCGATGGCTTTCATCGCTTCGTCCAGGGTCATGGCCACGGTCACGCCCTTGCCGGCGGCGAGACCATCGGCCTTGACGACGATCGGCGCGCCTTTTTGCTTCACATAGGCGCGGGCTTCCTCGGCGCTGGTGAAGCGTTTGTATTTCGCCGTGGGCACGCCGGCTGATGCGCACAGGTCTTTCATGAAGCCTTTCGAGCCCTCGATCTGCGCCGCGTTCTTGTTCGGGCCGAAGACGGGGATGTCTTCATCGCGCAGCGCGTCGGCCAATCCTGCCACCAGCGGCCCCTCGGGGCCGATCACCACTAATCCGATCTGGTGTTTTTTGGCGGCATCGACGATGCCCGGGATGTCGTCCACCGCCACCGGCAGGCAGGTGGCGAGGTTTTCGATCCCCGCATTGCCGGGGGCGCAATAAAGCTTTTCCAGCGCATGCGATTTTTTAATGGCCCAGGCCAGGGCATGTTCGCGTCCGCCGCTGCCGATGATGAGAACGTTCATGGGGCTAGGGGGCTGAGGGGCTTGGGGGCTTGGGGGCTAGGTTCATGGCGCTTATTATACTAAATTCTTTCATAGCCCCCTAGCCCCCAAGTCGCCAAGCCCCATGTCTTCAGCCAGCAACGTCCTCGAACTCAGCGTTTCCGAGATTTCCACGCTGCTGAAAAAGCGCGTGGAAGAGGAATTCGGCTATGTGCGCATAAGGGGCGAGGTGAGCCAGCCGAAATGGCATTCCTCGGGCCATCTGTATTTAACCCTGAAGGATGAGAATGCCACGCTGGCGGCGGTGTGCTGGCGCGGCGTGGCCGGGCGGCTGCGCGTCAAGCCGGAAGAGGGGATGGAAGTGGTGGCCGAGGGGCGCCTCACCACCTATGCCGCGCAATCGAAATACCAGCTGGTGATCGAGCAGGTGACTTTGGCCGGCGTTGGCGCGCTGTTGAAAATGCTGGAGGACCGCAAGAAAAAACTGGCGGCGGAAGGCTTGTTCGATGCCGCGCGCAAAAAGCCGCTGCCGTTTATTCCGGAGGTGATCGGCGTGATCACCTCGCCCACCGGGGCGGTGATCCGCGACATTCTGCACCGGCTGGCCGAACGCTTTCCGCGCCGCGTTTTGCTGTGGCCGGTGAATGTGCAGGGCGAGGGGGCGGCGACGCAAATCGCCTCGGCCATCGCCGGATTTAACGCGATTGAGCCGGGTGACGCGGTGCCGCGCCCCGATGTGCTGATTGTCGCGCGCGGTGGCGGTTCGCTGGAAGATTTGCTGCCTTTTTATGAAGAGGTGGTGGTGCGCGCCGCGGCCGCCAGCCGCATTCCGCTGATTTCAGCCGTGGGGCATGAAACCGACACCACGCTGATCGATTTTGCCGCCGACAAGCGCGCGCCC
>JACQAB010000164.1 GCA_016195205.1 Pseudomonadota bacterium | reverse complement strand
GGCGTGGCAGGCCCCACGTCGAGCGAAGCTGACGCCGCCCATCAAAATCCTAGGGAAACCCTAAAGGGCGCGGCCAAATCGCCGCCCGGCGTCTTCAGAAAGCTTGGCCATAACCCCACTATGACCGGCGCTTTCTTCATAGCCGGATCGGCGATTTGGCTAGCGCAGAATCCATGATTTATAGGCCGATGCAGCCTGAGCCTGCCGTTTTCGCGAATCATATTAATCCACATGCGATTCTTCTTGCCTGCTTAGGGGCAAACAATTCTGCTGTCGTGCAGCCATGATTTTTCCCGTCAAACCCGCATCCCATCCCGCCGCCGCGCGCCGCATCCGCCTGCAGCGCCCCAGCCAGGACGCCCCTGCGCAAAAACCGGCGCCTGCATCCTATGATGGGTCCGGCCTGCCGGGACGCTCTTTTTCGGCACAATTGCTGGACCTGGGCCTGCGTTACAACATGCCCGAACTGGTGCGTAAATCGAAAAGGATGTTTGAGGAAAAGACCGGCGGGGTGATGACCGACAGCGCCCTGCGCCTTTATGCCGACGCGCAGAACAGCTTCCTGGACCACGACCATCTGCCGCTGCTGGTGAAGTGGGACGCCTAAGGGTTCGAGGATGCGGGGATTCGAGGTTTCGTAGTTAAACAACCTCGCACCTACGAACCCACGAACCCACGAACCCTCTCCATTGCTTCCGCCAGCTTGATATCCTTCTCAGTCAGCCCGCCGGCGTCATGCGTGCTTAAGCGCACTTCGACCCGGTTATAAACATTCTTCCATTCCGGATGGTGGTTCATTTGCTCGGCGCTCACCGACACGCGCGTCATGAAGCCAAACGCCTCGCTGAAATTCTTGAATTTGAAATTTTTTTCGATCCCCTTGCCATCGGGCGAAAGCTGCCAGCCCGGCAGGGAAGAAAGCGCCTTCTCAGCTTCAGATTGCGAAAGAATAGTTGTCATCACTCCTCCAAAACTTTCCTCTCCCCTTGGGGGAGAGGTTGCCAAAACTTAGGCTTGGCGGTTCAGCCAAGTCTTAGTTTTGGCTGGTGAGGGGTAACTTCGTTTATAGAACCCCGCCCCTAACCCCTCCCCCAAGGGGAGGGGAATTAGGCCTATCTAAAATTGAAGAATACTCTTAAAATAATAAAGCTTCAATTTTCAATCGGTTTAAAGGCTATCCCATGGACGATGTCACGCCTGCTGCAGGCGCCCTGCCCGATTTCAACATTTTCGGCTGGCCCTGGACCGGGCTGGTGACGATCCTGACGCTGGTGCTGTACCAATATTTTGCCGTGCGCGTGGGCCACGCACGTAAGAAATACCAGATCGACCCGCCCACCATGACCGGCAACCCCGACTTCGAGCGCCGGGTGCGCATCCACCTGAACACACTCGAGCAACTTATCATCTTCCTGCCGCTGCTGTGGATTGCGGCGCTGTCCACGCGCGACGATATCGCCGCCGCCATTGGCACGCTTTGGCCCATCAGCCGCATCTGGTACGCCATAGACTACACCAAAGACCCTAAAACCCGTCATAAAGGCTTCCTGATGGGGGTTTTGGTGCTGCTGGCCCTGCTGGCGCTGTGTCTGGTACAACTGGTGCGCAGTGTTTTTGTATGGCAGTAGAAAAGGTGCTAAGGTTCTGAGGTGTTAAGGTCCTTAGTTAAAATGAATTTGCTCTTAGAACCTCAGAACCTGAAATGATTAATTTAAAACCGCTTCTTATCTCCGGCCGTGAAGTCTTGCCCCTCATCGAGGGCGGTAAGGGCATTTCCATTTCCAACGGCGAAAGCTCGGGCGCCTGGGCCGCGGCCGGCGGCGTGGGAACCTTCTCCGGCGTGAATGCCGACAGCTATGACGCGCAGCGCCGCGTCATTCCGCAAATCTATAAAGGCAGAACCCGCGTTGAGCGCCACGAGGAGCTGGTGGCCTATGCCGTCACCGGCGGCATCACCCAAGCCCGCACCGCGCATGAGCGCAGCAACGGCAAAGGCCGCATCCACATGAACATTCTGTGGGAAATGGGCGCGGCCGAGCGCGTGCTGAAAAGCGTGCTGGAAGGGGCTAAAGGTATCATCCACGGCGTCACTTGCGGCGCGGGCATGCCCTACCGCATCGCCGAAATTTCGGCCAAGTTCGGCGTCTATTATTATCCCATCGTCTCGTCGGCGCGCGCTTTCAACGCCTTGTGGAAGCGCGCCTATCACAAATTTTCCGAATGGCTGGGCGCGGTGGTCTATGAAGATCCGTGGCTGGCCGGCGGACATAATGGCTTGTCGAATTCCGAAGATCCCGCGAAGCCGGAATCGCCCTACCCGCGCGTCAAGGCGCTGCGCGCGCTGATGAACTCTTTTGGCCTGCACAAAATCCCCATCGTCATGGCGGGCGGGGTGTGGTGGCTGAAGGAATGGAAAGACTGGCTAGACAATCCTGAAATCGGCCCCATCGCCTTCCAGTTCGGCACGCGCCCGCTGCTCACCAAGGAAAGCCCTATTTCCAACGCCTGGAAAAAGCGGTTGCTGCAATTGAAAGACGGCGATGTGTATTTGAATCACTTCTCGCCCACCGGATTCTATTCCTCGGCGGTGAAGAATGAATTCATGCAGGAGCTCACCCAGCGTTCCGAACGGCAGATTCCCTATTCGGTGGAAGCCGTGGGCGAACATACGGCTGAGCTGATGATCGGCCCCGCCGCCCGTGCTCGCGCGGTGTTCGTCACGCCGCATGACAAGGAACGCGCCGAAGGCTGGATCCAGCGGGGCTTTGTTGAGGCCATGCGCACCCCCGACTCCACGCTGATTTTCGTTGATGCCGACAAGAAGCGCGAAATTCTGGCCGACCAGACCGCCTGCATGGGCTGCCTTTCGGCGTGCAACTTTTCTAACTGGAGCTGCAACGAGCAGAACACCACCGGCCGCAAGCCCGATCCGCGCAGCTTCTGCATCCAGAAAACCCTGCAGAACATCAGCCACGACGGCGACATCGACAAGCAGCTGATGTTCTCGGGCCATAACGCCTACCGCTTCGCCTCCGACCCGTTCTATGCGAACGGCTTCATCCCCACCGTGCAGCAGCTGGTGGAACGGATTGCGACGGGGGAATAATCGAAATTAATTTTGCGACGGTGCACGCGCGGGTTTTCCCGTCATCCAGGCAGGGCGTCCGGTCGTTTCACGGCGCTTTGGCCGGGCGGTGACGGGTTTAGGCCGCCGATTATATGAAGATGAATATCTGCCGCTCGCCGGATAGCGGGCTAAAAATCCATCGATCATTTCCAACGTCGCGGTCGCCGCATTCTCTTCACCAACGGTGGTCATGCTTGTTCTCCTGAATAGGGTTTTCCTTAATTCTAACGGTTTGTTTCGGCGGCTCAAGATTCTTTTTCAAAACACGAGGCGAACCCCGCAAGCCTTCCTGGTGGCAAATTCTGGGGTCCACAGCAAAACAGCATGGCTCGTAACCCTGGATGCCCGCCTTCCGCCTTCGCTAAAGCTACGGCGGACACATTTGAGGACACAACTCGGCGTAGCCTTGGCGAAGCCGGGTTGCGGGCATGACGTGTTGGGTTTTTGCAAATCAGATGACGGAGTTGGAATGAGGGGTTACAAAGAGGCAAGGCCGATTCTCTCAGCCCCCTCGCCCCTCAGCCCCTCAGTCCCCCTTGAGAACCCTTTACCACCATCCTTTATCCAGTCCTTCACGCAAGGTGCGTTTGGTCCTCAGCGAAAAAGATCTTTCCTTCACCGCCGTGGTGGAAAAGCCCTGGGATCGCCGCACCGAATTCCTGGCGTTGTCGCCGGGCGGCGAAGTTCCGGTGCTGGTCGAGGAAGACGGCTTCGCCATTCCCGACGCCAACGCCATTCTCGAATACATCGAGGAAACGCGCCCCAACCCGCCGCTGCTGAGCACGGGGCCCACGGCGCGCGCCAAGGTCCGCGCCCTGGCCGGATTTTTCGACCGCGTGTTTTTCCGCGACGTGGTGGAAACGCTGGTGGTGGAAAAAGCGCTGAAGCGCCTGCAGGGCTCGGGCGAGCCCGACGGCTTCGCCATCCGCCGCGGCTATCAGGCGCTGGAAGAGCATTTGAAATACATCAACTACCTGGCCGAGCAGCATAAGGGCCTGGCCTCGGATGCCCTCACCCTGGCCGATTTAACGGCGGCGGCGCATCTTTCGGTGGTCGATTATCTGGGCGATATCGCCTGGGACAAGCACCCCGAAGCGCGCGCCTGGTATTCACGCATGAAATCGCGGCCATCGTTTCGCCCGCTTCTTGCCGATCATATCCCCGGCCTGCCGCCGCCGGTGCATTATGCCAATCTTGATTTTTAGGTTCGAAGGTGCGGAGGTGCGAAGGTTCGAAGCAAAACCATCTTAATTCCGAACCTCCGAACCTTAGAATCTCCGAACCATGCATCATCTCCTCCCCAAAGAAACGCCCGCCGCCATCGTCCTTCTTCTTCACGGCCTTGGCGCCGATGGGCGCGACCTAATCGGCCTGGGCGAAGGGTGGCGTCCGGTTCTTCCCCGTACCGCCTTCTTCGCACCCGACGCGCCCGAAGCCTGCGACCTGGCGCCGTTTGGCTTTCAATGGTTCTCGCTGCGGCAATGGAACATGGAAGCCATCGAAGCCGGGTTGAAACACGCGCGGCCGCTGGTCGACGCCATGATCGATGACCTGCTGAAGAAATACTCCCTGCCGCCGTCGAAGCTGGTGCTGGGCGGGTTTTCGCAGGGCTGCATGCTGTCGCTTTATGCCGGGCTGCAACGCAAAGAAGCGCTGGCCGGAATTCTGGGGTACTCGGGCGCGTTGTTTGGCTTCGCGCAGCCCCCTCTGCGCGAAAACGCGCCGGCGGTTGCGCGAAGCGCAGAGCAAGGTGCGAATATACAAGGCGCGGCGGAGGCGAAAATTATGTCCCGCCCGCCGGTGTTTTTATCGCATGGCACGCAGGACGAGGTGGTGCCCTTTTCCGCCTCGCAGCTCGCCGCGCATACGTTGCAAAAAGAAAACATCAACGTGGAACTGCATCTGATCGAAAGGCTGGGTCACGGCATTGACCCTGAAGGCCTTGACCTTGGCGCCAAGTTCCTGCAACGTGTTCTGGAAAAAAAAAAAAAAAAAATGAGCCCCTTAGCCCCTTAGTCCCCCTTTAATAGGTCATTCACCCAGATTTGCGATAATGGGTGTCCTTAGGAGTATCCGTGGCGCCATCGCTAGAGTCGTGTCCGGCCCTTGTTCTGAATGCGGATTTCCGCCCGCTCAGCTACTATCCATTGTCGCTTTGGTCGTGGCAGGACACCGTGAAAGCGGTGTTTCTTGACCGCGTCAACATCATCGCCCTGTACGATCGCGTGGTGCATTCGCCCTCCATCGCCATGCATCTGCCCTCGGTCATCGCCCTGAAAAATTATGTGCAAGCCGACCGCCATCCCGCCTTCACCCGCTTCAATGTTTTCCTGCGCGACGCTTTCACTTGCCAATATTGCGGGCGCAAGCGCACCACGCCCGAACTTACCTTCGACCATCTCCTCCCTCGCACGCTCGGCGGACGCACCACCTGGACGAATGTGGTGACGGCCTGCTCGACCTGCAACTTGCGCAAGGGCAGTCATCGCCCGCATGAGGTCGGCATGCATCCGCGCCATCCGCCTTATCAGCCTTCGGCGTTCGAGCTGCAGGAACGCGGCCGGGCCTTTCCGCCCAATTTCCTGCATCATTCCTGGCGCGACTTTTTGTACTGGGATTCGGAACTCGAACCCGGATAAAAGGCGTTAGGCGTTAGGAAAGAGGCGTTAGAAGATGCCCTAACGCCTAACGCCTCATTCCTAACGCCTTGCCAACGACTCGAACAATCTGGTGACAACGGATAATGGCCTGGGCCATACTTGCGAACCACTCCAAAGGAGCCGTTTCATGAATTTCAAGGCCAATGTTGGTGAAAAAGAATCGCTTACGCGCCTGATCGCAGGCGCCGTCCTTCTGGCCCTTTCGTTTCTGGCCGGCGGTGTTCTGCAATGGCTGGTGTTGATCGCGGGCATGGTTCTGATTGGCACCGGTATTTTCCGCTGGTGCCCGGTGTATCACGCGATGAAAGAATCCACGGCAGAGAAGTAATAAAGGCCATTAAGCCTTCGTTATCCGTACCCTGTTATTTTAAGGGGGCATCCGGATGAACAAGTTTCTGCTCCTGCTTCTTCTGCTGGCCGGCGCCAGCCCCGCTTTCGCGCAGATGGATCCCTGCAGCGAACCCTACATGCCTTGCCCGCAAAATCTTTACAATCCCGTCGGCCCGGCGCGGCAAGGGGAAGAGGCCTCACGCCACTGGCGCGAAAGGCAGCAACAGGAACGGGACGAAGATGCCGGTTCCGGCCAGCAAACCCAGGAAGAAGATCAAAATCCCTATGCCGTCCCGCCCCCGCCGCGCAGCAATGTGCGCCACGTCCCGCCCGGCACGCCGTATTACGGGAATTAAAAACGCTCGGCCAGCCAGATCGCCACTCTTGAGCCCGCGCCAATAGCCTTCTTTAACAAGCCATAGCCCGGTGTTTCTTCGGCACCCGCGGCCAGCGCGGTTTCGCGGTGCTCCTTTTCTTCGGCGCGGAAGCGGGTCACCATCGCTTTCAATTTCGGATGCGCGGACAGCTCTTTTTCCTGCCGGGCGTAATGCGCCTCGATCACCTCTTCCACCGCCACGGTGCAGGCATGCGCGGCTTTCTCGCCCAAGAGGGCCGTGGCCGCGCCGAGGGCATAGCCCGCCACATGCCACAGCGGTTGCAGCGCGCTGGGCCGCGTTTGCCGTGCGGCGATTTCATCGTTGAACGCGGAAAGATGTTTTTCTTCCTGCGTCGCCATGTGTTCGATCTCCTCCAGCGTTTTTTTCGAACCGCCGCGGCGCTTCAGCACATCGCGCTGGCCCTGATAAATGCGCCTGGCGCCGTATTCCCCCGCCTGGTCGACGCGCAGGATGCGGGAGAGAAGGCGGTTTTCGCGTTCGGAGAGCTTCGCCTTTTTTTTCTGAGACATTTCTTAAAGCTTGGTTTCGAGGTTTCGAGGTTTCGAGGTTTCGATGGACCGCGCAACTCCGCAACCACGTAACCACGCAACCACGCCTATATACATCGCCATCGCCAGCGACAGCGCCGTATTCCACACGGTGATGGAAAGGCCAAAAAGCTTCCAGGCGATCTCATCGCAATGCGCCTGCGGCGTGGCCATGATCTGCGCCAGCACCGCCGCCGTATCGGTGGCGGTAAGTGGAATCACCTTGCAGCCGTCTTCCAGCTTCCACCAATGCTGCTCAACCCCGGTATGGAAAAAAGCCACGCCCGCGCTGGCCAGAAACAGCAGGGTGCACAGCCCGAGAAAAGCCGGCGTCAGCGGCGGGGCGCGGCGCGTCAGAATTATCGCGGCGGCGGAAACAATAATTAATACAG
>JACQAB010000163.1 GCA_016195205.1 Pseudomonadota bacterium | reverse complement strand
TCCATTTTTTCAGGTAATGAAAAGGAATATATGAAAGCCTTCCGGGAAGGTGAAGCGCTTCGCATAAAGAATCCCGATAGCAAAAGTTCAGAACCGAACGCCCGGTGTGGCGATCAATGCCACGTTCCATCCGTCTGATTAAACATCCGCGTACGCGCGCTTTTCCGCCTTCGTGCCGGGATGCGTGACAGCGCCCTTCTCGGCATCGCCCACCAGCTGCGCGTATTTCCACAAGGTGCCTGAGGTAAAGTTCGGCGCGCGCGGCTTCCAGGCCTTGCGCCGCGCCTCAAGCTCAGCTTCAGAAAGCTCAACATCTATCGTGCCTTTATTGGCGTCTATGGCGATCATGTCGCCGTCTTTCAGCAGCGCGATGGGCCCGCCCACGGCGGCCTCGGGCCCCACATGGCCGATGCAGAAACCGCGCGTGCCGCCTGAAAAGCGTCCGTCTGTCACCAGCGCCACCTTCCCGCCCGTGTCTTGTCCATAAAGCGCGGCGGTGGTGGAAAGCATTTCGCGCATGCCGGGCCCACCGCGCGGGCCTTCATAGCGGATCACGATAACGTCCCCGATTTTGTATTGGCGTTTTTCCACGGCGGCGAAGGCGTCTTCCTCGGAATCAAAGCAAAGCGCAGGCCCGCGGAAGGTGAAATCTTTCAGCCCGGCCACCTTCACAATCGCGCCCTGTGGCGCCAGATTGCCGCGCAGCCCCACCACCCCGCCCGTGGGCGAAAGTGGACTTGAAAGAGGCCGTATAACATCCTGATTTGTTGGGAACTTTATATCTTTCAGGTTCTCGGTGATGGTTTTACCCGTCACCGTGATGCAGTCGCCGTGCAGATAGCCGCCATCCAGCAACACCTTCATCAGCACGGGCACCCCGCCCACCTCGTGCATGTCTTTGGCCACATAGCGCCCAGCAGGTTTCAGATCGGCGATATAGGGCGTGCGTTTAAAAATCTTGGCCATCGCATGCAAATCGAAATCAATCCCCGCCTCATGCGCAATTGCGGGCAGATGCAGCGCGGCGTTGGTTGATCCGCCCGAGGCGGCCACCACCACCGCGGCGTTCTCTATCGCTTTCAGGGTGACAATGTCGCGCGGGCGCAGGTTGCGTTTGATAAGCTCCACCACCTGTTTGCCGGAAGCCTCGGCATAGGCATCGCGCGATTCATAGGGCGCGGGCGTGCCGGCCGAGCCCGGCAAAGCCAGACCCAAGGCCTCAGACACGCAGGCCATGGTATTGGCGGTAAACTGCCCGCCACAGGCCCCGGCCGAGGGACAAGCCACGCATTCCAGTTCGTGTAAATCAGCATCGCTCATCTTTCCCGCTGCATGCGTACCCACGGCCTCGAACACGTCGACCACGGTCACGTCTTTGCCTTTGAATTTTCCGGGCAGGATGGTGCCGCCATACATAAACACCGAAGGCACGTTCAGGCGCAGCATGGCCATCATCATCCCTGGCAGTGATTTGTCACAGCCCGCCAAACCCACCAGCGCGTCATAGCAATGGCCGCGCATGGTCAGTTCCACAGAGTCCGCAATCACCTCACGGCTGATCAGCGACGACTTCATGCCCTCATGCCCCATGGCGATGCCGTCGGTCACGGTGATGGTGGTGAATTCACGCGGCGTGGCGTTGGCCGCCTTCACGCCTTTCTTCACGGCCTGTGCCTGGCGCGATAGGGCGATGTTACAAGGCGCTGCCTCATTCCAGCAGGTAGCCACGCCCACGAAAGGCTGGGCGATCTCTTCCTCCGTCAGGCCCATGGCATAGTAATACGACCGGTGCGGCGCGCGTTCCGGGCCCACGCTGACATGGCGGCTTGGCAGTTTGGATTTATCCCATTTCATGGGGTTCGAGGGTTCGTGGTTGCGTGGGTTCGTGGTTAGTAAGTAATATTAAGCACAGAACTTCGCAAGCCGTAAACCTCGCACCCTCGAACCTCCGAACCCACGAACCCTTATGGAAGACAAACCCCAAATCCTCGTCCTCGGCGGCGGCAGCCTGGTGGGGCATTATTTGCTGCCGCTGCTGACTGAAAAAGGCTATCGCGGCTATGTGGTCAGCCGCAAGCGCGTCGACACCGGGACGAATTTTGCCTGGCTGTCCTCGCAGGATGTGCAGGCCGCCTCGTGGCACCTACAGGCCCGCGCCGTGATCATCAGCCTGTGGCCCATCTGGCTTTTGCCCCCGGTGATGACTCAATTTCTAGGGGCCTCGCAGCTTATCGCCCTCTCCTCTACCAGCCTGTTCGGCAAGGCGGGCGATCACCTTGACCCCGAAGAGCAGGATCTGGTCAAAAACCTGTCGGTGGCCGAGAACCAGGTGCGCATCAGTTGTGAAACTTTCCGCATCCCCTACACCATTCTGCGCCCGACGCTGATTTACGATTGCGTGTACGACCATTCCATTACCTTCATCGCCAACATTATCCGCAAATTCGGCTTTTTCTTGGTGTCGGGCACCGCGGCGGGCCTGCGCCAGCCGGTGCACGCCCAGGACGTGGCCATCGCCATTGCCAACAGCATCGCCAATGGGCGGGTGTTCAACAAATCGCTGAATGTGGCGGGCGGCGAGACGATTACTTATTTCACCATGATCCGCCGCGTGTCGGAATCCGTGGGAAAGAATGTGCACATCATTCGCTGTCCCACTTTTATTTTGCGCGGCATGCTGCAATTCATGCGGCTGGTGGGGGCCACCACCCTAAGCCCCAGCCTGTTCGACCGCATGAACCAGGACCTGGCCTATGACAGCCGCGAAGCGGAAGAGCTGCTTGACCTTCACGCCCGCGATTTCATGCCGGAGTTTAAGGAGTAGAGTGCTGCATGTCTCTCCAGGAATCAGGAAGACCCGTAAAGCCTCCATGGGTAAAACCACGAATTATTGCCGCGCCGAAAATCAGGCAAATATATTGGTG
>JACQAB010000159.1 GCA_016195205.1 Pseudomonadota bacterium | reverse complement strand
GTGAAGCTGGAGGTGGAAGGCGACACGCTTACGGTGCATGGCAACGGCAAACCGCCCACTGGTGGCGCCAAAATCACCACCGCCATGGATCACCGCATTGCCATGAGTTTTCTGGTGATGGGCTGCGGTTCCGCCGAGCCCATCGGCGTGGACGATGCCAGCTTCATCAACACCAGCTTTCCGGGGTTTGTGGAGTTGATGAACGGGCTGGGGGCGAAGATAGGCGGTTAGATGTTTATGGGCGACTGCCAGACCGAGGACGCCGCTTGTTGTTCGATCACCTTCATTGGTCTTGCGGGGCCCATAGCGGGCTGTCTTGCGGGTAAGCGCACCACATTATCTGCTGCCATCCTTACAGAAAGCTGCAGAGCTAAAACCGCTTTTTCTTTTCCCCAGCCGTCTTCGTCGCCAAGGATAAGCCGTTCAACGCCCAGGCTTTCAAAAAGTCTGCCCCACGATATCGTTCTGCCTATATCGGCAAGCAGTTCGGCTATCTTTACAGCATTAAACTCAACTCCCTGGTGATTCTTGCCGGGCGTTTCATCCACGGCCACAAGAATACGGTTGGCTTCTGATCGGGAAGGGTCGTCACGCGAAGGAACAATGGTAACAACCTGGGCGCCGATAGCTTTAAAATCGTCAGAATAAGCACTAACTATATAGCGAAGTCTTTTATCTCCCATTTCGCCGCATCTATCGGCAAATTCAAAAGTTTTTACTGATCGGGACATAGGGGAAGGTCCGTATCGGCAAACTGGTTTCGCAGAATCCCATGCTATCATGCGTTTTTATGGAGCAACTGATTCTTGGCCCGGTGACTCTTCACAATCGAACGGTCACCACTTCTCGGGCCCGAACTTTCGGCCAGCAATAATAATCGATTTAGCGCCGGCTTCCATAAAACAGCCACGGGTTGGCGTTTCGCCAAGAGCGCCAAAATCATAGTCGGTCCTCAAGTTAGTTTTAAGAGTTTTAAGGATCTCCGCCGCAAGCTCATGATGCCTTGGATCATAGCCCTCAAGGCTAACGGCTACCTTGTCTCTTCCGTATTGGCTGAAAGGAGTGATGGTTAGGCGCGCCGAACCTATTTCCACAAAGACATCGGTGAAACAACGCTCAAGGCGCTTCCCAATAAGGAGGTCACCGTATCGGTCTGTAACCTCAATCACGCCTATCGAAAACATACGCATCGACATGATTTTCTACCTCAAACAAATATTACCACGAAAACCCGCAACTAATCAGGCATTTTGTATTAACTATAAAGGCGGTATAACCCCAGCATGATCATCGCCATCGACGGGCCTTCGGCCAGCGGAAAGGGAACCATTGCGCGCAAGCTCGCGGCGCATTTCCGCCTGCCCTATTTGGACACCGGCACGCTGTACCGCGGCGTGACCCTGGCCCTGCTGCGCGCGGGACATGCGCCGGAAAACAAGGACGCCGCCATTGCCATCGCCCGGGGTTTTTCAAAAGGCATCGGCCCCGCCCTGCTGGCTGACCCTGAATTGCGCTCGGAACGGGTGTCGATCGCCGCGGCCCCGGTTTCGGCGATCCCCGAGGTGCGCGCCCATCTGCTTGACCTGCAACGCCAATTCGCGGGCCAGCCCGGGGGGGCGGTTCTGGACGGGCGCGACATCGCTTCCGTTATTGCGCCGCAGGCAGAAGTAAAGATTTACATCACCGCCACCCCCGAAAAACGCGCGGAACGCCGCTGGAAAGAGTTGCAAAGCCTTGGCCAAAGCGTTACATACGAGGCCATTCTGAAGGACATGCTTGCGCGCGATGCGCGCGATGCAACCCGCAGCGTGGCCCCGGCCATGAAAACCGCCGAGGCCGTGCTGATCGATACCACCAACTTATCGATCTTTGAGACCTTCGCCTCCGCTTTGCAGATCGTGAAGGAAAAAACGGGCAAGTCTTAAGGAACATGCCGGCGGGTGCCGGCAACGAAGTTTCCGGTTCACGAAAAACTTTCCTGCGGCAACAGGATTTCGGACGGAAGTTTCGGAGTGCGTCACGTCAAACCGCCGCAGAAAACG
>JACQAB010000171.1 GCA_016195205.1 Pseudomonadota bacterium | reverse complement strand
TACTGGCTGATGCCGCCGGTTTCAAAAACTCGGTCAGCAGGAATTTTCCCGGATGCACCGGGGTAATTGTCCGTTTCGCCTTTTTCTTTTTCATTCTTGTCATGACACTCATCTTCAAAAGTCATCCCCGCAAAGGCGGAAGTCCACAATAGGCCACAGGCAATGCTGTTTGGCTTTCGTGGATGCCCGCCTTCCGCCTACGCTAAAGCTTCGGCGGACGCGTTTGCTCAATAAACCTGGCGTAGCCTTGGCGAAGCCGGGTCGCGGGCATGACATGACTATATTCTGTCTCCCTGCCGCGACACCTCCATAAAAATGGCGGCGTCGGCCCTGTGGATAACCCTGAGTCGATTGGCTTTGAAAAAAGTCCATGCTATCCCTCGGCCCTGAGTTAAGGGAGTTGTTGCCGCAATGTCGCATTCATCGAATCCGTCTCTCGCCAAGCCCGGGCAGGAACCCGACCCGGACCGCCGCGATTTTATTTTCATCGCCGCGGGCGCCATGGGCGCGGTGGGCACCGCCGTCACGCTGTGGCCGTTCATTGCCTCGCTGGGCCCGGCGGCCGATACGCTGGCGCTTTCGACGACCGAAGTGGACCTCGGTAAAGTCGAGCCCGGCCAGGCCATCACCGTCATGTGGCGCGGCAAGCCGGTGTTCATCCGCAACCGCACGCCGGAAGATATTCAGGCCGCGCAGGCCATCGATAAGGACGCCGGCCAGTTCAACGGGCTGCGCGATCCCGAAACCGATGAAACGCGCGTCAAGCAATCCGCCTTCGGCGATAAAAAAATGCCCAACTGGCTGATCATGGTGGGCGTGTGCACGCATCTGGGCTGCATCCCCATGGGCCAGAAAGCCACCGACATGAAGGGCGACTTCAACGGCTGGTTCTGCCCGTGCCACGGCTCGAATTACGACACCGCCGGGCGCATCCGCAAGGGCCCCGCCCCGAAAAACCTGGCCATTCCCGCTTACACTTTCCTGACTGAAACCCAAATCCGCATTGGATAAGCGATGAGCTCGAAGCACGTTACTTCCTTCAAAGGCATCACCGGCTGGATCGACCAACGCCTGCCGATTTTCACGCTGATGCAGAACGAATACGGCAGCTTCCCCACGCCGCGCAATTTCAACTATCTGTGGAACTTCGGCGCCATTTCCCTGTTCATGCTGCTGCTGATGATCGGCAGCGGCGTGGTGCTGGCCATGCATTACACCGCCGACACGCACCTGTCGTTCAACTCGGTGGAACGCCTCATGCGCGACGTGAATTACGGCTGGCTGCTGCGCTATATGCATATGAACGGCGCCTCGATGTTTTTCCTGGCCGTTTACATCCACCTGTTCCGCGGCATGTATTACGGCTCGTATAAAGAGCCGCGCGAACTGTTGTGGATTTTGGGCGTGCTGATTTTATTCCTGATGATCGCCACCGCCTTCATGGGTTACGTGCTGCCCTGGGGACAAATGAGCTTTTGGGCCGCCACCGTGATCACCAACCTGATGTCGGCCATTCCGCTGGTGGGCGATCCCATTGTCACCTGGCTGTGGGGCGGTTTCTCGGTCGATAACCCCACCCTGACGCGCTTTTATGCCCTGCATTACCTGCTGCCTTTCGTGATTTTCGGCGTGGTGTTCCTGCACATCGCGGCGCTGCATGTCTGCGGCTCGAACAACCCGCTGGGCATCGAGCCGAAAAGCGAGAAAGACACCCTTCCCTTCCATCCCTATTACACGATGAAAGACACCTTCGGCTTGTGCGTGTTCCTGATGCTGTATGCCGTGTTCATTTTCTGGATGCCGAACGCGCTGGGCCACCCGGATAACTCCATTCCCGCCAACCCCATGATGACGCCGCCGCACATCGTGCCGGAATGGTATTTCCTGCCCTTCTACGCCATCCTGCGCAGCTTCACGATCGACATCGGCATTCCCTTCACGCATATCGTTCTTATCTCGTCCAAACTGGGCGGGGTGATTTTAATGGTCACTTCCATCGCCGTGGGTTTTGTTCTTCCCTGGCTGGACACCAGCCCGGTGCGCAGCGCGCGCTTTCGCCCGCTGTACCGTATTTTTTTCTGGGTGTTCGTGGCCGACAGCATCCTGCTTGGCTATCTAGGCTCACAGCCGCCCGAGGGGATCTATGTGATCATCAGCCAGATCGCCATGGCCTATTATTTCGCGCATTTCTTCCTGGTCATCCCGCTGCTTTCCAAATACGAAAAGCCGCTGCCGGTGCCGAAAAGCATTCACGAAGCCATTGGTTCGGGGGCCTGATGCGATGCGCCTGATCCTTTCCCTCCTTGCCACTCTGGTTTTCGCGCTGCCCGCCGCCGCCAAGGAAATGCATCCGCACGGGCCTGAGGGAGGCTGGAAACACAAGGGCGTGTTCGGCAGCTATGATCGCGGCGCGCTGCAGCGCGGCTTGCTGGTGTACAAGCAAGTTTGCGCCGCCTGCCACGCGCTGAACCTGGTGGCCTATCGCAACCTGGCGATGCTGGGCTATTCGGAGGATGAGATCAAAACCATCGCCGCCGAAAAAAGGGTGAAAGACGGGCCGAATGATCAGGGCGAAATGTTTGACCGCCCGGCGCGGCCCTCCGATCCTTTCGTGGCGCCTTTCGCCAATGACCAGGCGGCGCGCGTGGCCAATGGCGGCGCGTTGCCGCCCGATTTATCCTTGATTATCAAGGCCCGCCATGGCGGAGAAAATTATGTGTATTCGCTGCTGACCGGCTTTGGCGAAACGCCGCCGGCCGACATGAAAATCCTGCCCGGCATGAACTACAACCCCTATTTCCCGGGCGGGCAGATCGCCATGCCGCCGCCTCTGGCCGCCGACGACCTGGTGTCTTACAGCGACGGCACCAAAGCCACGAAAGAGCAGATGGCCAAGGATGTGGTGCAGTTCCTGGCCTGGGCGGCTGAGCCGCATATGGAACAGCGCAAGCGCATCGGCATCCGCGTGATGCTGTTCCTGCTGGTTCTTACCGGCGTTTTCTATGCCGCCAAGCGCCAGCTGTGGCGGGACGTGCATTAAGCACGAGGCTAAAGTACTTTATCAAAATAACTATATATTCTAGAATGGTAGGGTAAGCATTAAGCCATGCCGAACCCATGACAAATAATCCCGACGATCAAGCCATTATCGAAGCGGGCTACCAGCCTCAATTGCATCGAAAATTGAAGGCTTTTTCCTCATTTGCCATCGCGTTTTCTTTTATGTCCGTGTTGATGGGCATCTTCGCCAATTACGGATATGTCCTCAAGAAAGCGGGGCCGTTTGGTTTTTGGACCTGGCTGCTGGTGGGCACCGGGCAATTGTTCGTGGCGCTGGTTTTCGCGGAAATGGCCGGGCGCATCCCTTTGACGGGTGCGATTTATAACTGGAATATCCGGCTGGCCAACCGCACGACCGGCTGGCTTGCCGCTTGGCTGTTGCTCTTTTCCTATTCGATTGGAACCACCGGCGTGGTGGTGGCGCTGCTGGCCCCGTTGCAAACGTTTTTGGGCCATCCATTCGATTCAACCACCGTGCGTTTTGTCGGAGTTGGGGTTATCGCGCTTCAGGCCTTGATTAATATCAGCGGCGTGCGGCTGGCGGCCTATACCAATAAAATAGCCGTGATTGCTGAAATCATCGCCCTGGTGGTTTTCGGCTCGATCCTGCTGGGGGTCATCCTCGCCAAGCATGAAGTTCACACCGCCCTGCTTACTTCCGTGCCTGCAACACCGGCGCCCTATTGGCCAAGTTTTCTGATGGCAAGCCTGCTGGCCGCCTGGACCATCTTCGGCTTTGAATCCTCTTCGGATCTTTCCGAAGAGACTTTGAATGCAAGGCAGGTTACCCCGGGAAGCATTATTTCGTCGGTACTGACCACGGTTGGGCTTGGCGTGGCGTTCCTGGCTATTCTGACCTTGGCCATACCGGATTTGCCGGCCGTGACGGCGGCTTCCGATCCCATTTCAACCATTATGGCCCATCACCTTGGGGATGGGATCACCCGAATTTTCCTTGTTTTTGTTCTGACCGCCATCTTCGCGACCTCGCTGGTGGGCATTACCGCCGGGTCTCGTGTGCTGTTCGCCGTGGCTCGCGACAAACGCGTGGTGGGGGCGGAGCTTCTTACTCGCGTATCCGCTCATGGCGTGCCCACCCTTGCCATCCTCGTGGTGTCGGCCATCGAAATTATAACGTTCCTATTTTGTCAAAATCTGGCCTCGCTTTATGCTGCGCCCGTGGTGCTTCTGGCCTTGGTGTATTTGATTACAATGATAAGTTTTCTTCGCGGGATTAAAAAACTTCCTGCGGCCACTCCTTTTTCTTTAGGCCCATGGCGCTGGCCGGTGGTCACGCTGGCGATTTTATGGCTTATCAGTGAAATCGGCATCTTGACGATACCGGATGAATTCCATGACGCGGCCCTGATCGCCAGCGGCATTTTGGCTGTTGGTCTCGTATTCTGTTTTCTGGCCACCCGACGTTCGATTGATCGGCAAGCGCATTGACCAACTGTCATCCTGGCCAAGGCGAAGCCGAGAGCCGGGATCCCATTTTATTTCTTTCCAAAACCAAATGAGATCCCGGATAAGCGCTTCGCGCTTTCCGGGATGACGCTCGCTTTAAGCGAGCGTCAATCTAAAACTCCCCGGCCGGCTTTAATGTAAGCTAGCGCCGCAGCCAGATTCACGATCAGCGCGGGTTTGGCGCTTTCGTCGGCGCGCTCCACGGCGTTCAGCGCCGACTGAAAGCTTTGCCGCCAGCGGTCGTCCTTATAAAGGATTTTTTCGGCGCGGGCCGCAGCCGCCAGCACCAGCACCTGATCGGAAGTCGACAACGATCCGGCCTGTATGGCCTGCAACTCTTCCATCCAGGGGGTGGCGGCTTTTTCATCTTTCACCGCCATGGCGCCGATCAGCGCCGCCAGGGCAAATGCCTTGCGCGAGGGGTCTTTTAAGTCGCCGATAAAATCATGCGCGGCGGCAACTTCGCCCCGCGCGCCCAGATGTTCCATCACCGCCGGCACCACCGCCGGATCATGCTCCATCACCGTGCGCGTAAAATTCAGCGCCGTGGCTGGCTCACCGCCCATGGCCGCCGCCACCGCCAGCTCGGGCGGGGTATTGCGATCCTTGTCATCGCCATTTACGCCTTCAAACTGATGGGCAAGGATTTTGCCATACAGCGCCTCGGCATCTTTTTCGCGCCCGGTCAGCGCCAGGGCCTGCACGGCGATGCCCTGCTGCCAGGCGCATTGGTTGGTGTCGGCGTAAGTGCGGATCTGGTCGGCCAGGGTTTTCGCGGCATCGGCCTCGCCCCGCGCCAGCGCGGCTTTCAGCGCGTCGCGCATATAGGAAAGACGGCCCGCGCAGTCGCCCATGCGATCGGCCACTTCCTGCGCCTGATCGCGCGCGCCCGTCAGCAGAAGCGCCCGCGCCAGGAGGGGGTAGGATTCCTGCGCCTCGCCGGTGCTGTTTTTCCGCAAGATCGCCAGGTAAGGCAGGATGATGCCGCGGGCGCGCTCCGACTGCCCGTTCAAATGATAGGCCACTGCCACGTTCAGCCAATCGGCCTGCGCCCGGCTGATGGGCGGATCGGGCGGAACCAAAAGACTTTCCATGCGGTAAAGGAAACAGGCTTCAGTCAAGGGGCCGGTGCCGTTGGCAATGCCGTACTCGGAAAGAAAATCTTCCACGTAATTGCCGGGCTCGCACGACAAGGCGCGAATGCGCGCCTCGAATTCGGTAATATCAAAATCGCCCACCAGCTGATGCGTGGAAAGCTGCACGGCAATGGCGCTTTGCGGGTAGGCGGAAACGACTTTCTTCAGAAGCTGGTCGGCGCCGCGCAGCAGCTTCACCGCCTCGCGCGGGTCATAGGTGGTGTCGGCGCGCTGCGTCAGATGCACCGCTTGCACGAACAGCCGGTTGGCCTCGGCGTTGGCGTCATCGGCCTGGGCCGGTGCGGCGGCTAAAACAAGCAGCAGCGCGGCCAGAAGAAGGCCCGAGGCCCGAGGCATGAGGCACAAGGAATTAAAAAGAAGGAACATGGTGGCAGGAAACTATCGAAGTTCCCCTCACGCCTCAAGCCTATGGCCTAAAACCCATGGCCTAGGGCCTGCTAAGGCCTTCCTATGCAAAGGGCGGGCTGGAAAGCAGGCTGGCTAGCTCGCGCGCCAGCAAACCGGCAATACGGTGCCGCTGGGCAGGATCGGCCAGCAGCTTCTCGTCCTTGCGGTTGGAAAGAAAGCCGGTCTCGATCAGCAGCGATGGAACGTCGGGCGCGCGCAGCACGGCGAAGTCGGCGGCGCGCATGGGATTTTCCAGCAGCTTCCACTGCCGCCCCACACCACGCACAATCGCCCGCCGCGCCTTCAACGCCGCGTTGCGCGTATGCCGCGCCGTGAGATCCAGCAGGATTTTGGCCACGTCGGGCTCGGTGCCCCTTAAATCCACGCCGCCCACCTGGTCAACGCTGTTTTCGCGCTTGGCCAACTCGCGCGCAAAATCGTCGGAGCCCTTGGTGGAAAGACTGTAGGCCGACAAGCCGCGCGCCGCGGGCGTGGGCGCGCTGTCGGCATGGACGGACACCAGCAGATCGGCCTTGGCATGGCGGGCGATTTCGACGCGCTCGGCCAACGGCAAAAATTCGTCGCTGTCGCGGGTGCGCTTGGCGATGACACTGTTATGCCCCGACAGCGCCTCGGCCAACTGAGCGGTGACATCCAGCGTTACGTCTTTCTCCAGCGTGCCCATGGTGCCGATGGCGCCGGGATCATGCCCGCCATGTCCGGGGTCGATCATCAGCAGGCGCGGCGGGCGCGGCTTGCGCAACGGCACGCGCAGGGTTTTGCCTTCGGCGGCAAACGCGCCTGGCACCCGCAGCGAAAGCGTGGTGACCAGCCCCGCGCCCAGCATCAGCAGGCGGCGGCGGGTAAGGACAAAAGTTTTTTCAGGATCGTGCGAAGACATGAAGAAAAATAAAGGGGGATGATTCGCTTATCTTGCCAAGGCAAGGGGTTTGCCGCAATTCCAGTCCCCGCGCCGCGGCAAAAAAACTTGTCTGATTTTTCCCTAAAGAGTGTTTACATCCACTTAATTTCCGCTTGTTATAGAGCCGATCGCGATCAAAACAGAACGAGGGTGCGGGTTTGATCGCGTGAATCGGCTCGACACAAACATGTCGGCACACAGGGCAAGGGCCACGGATGCGTTTCCTCCTTTTTTTCGCCATCATTTGCTTCGCCGCCAGCCTAAGCCCGGCCCGGCTTTCTGCCGACACGTTGGGCTGCAACGAATATATTCCCGCCCGCATCGATGTTAAGCCCCTGTTCGATGATGTGGATTACGACTTCTCCCAGCCGATGATAAAAATCCGCACGCTTTCGGAAGAGGGTGAAACGGGCGTGCAGTCGGAAAGCTGGCCGATTGGCCTTTCGGTGGGGCAGCTTTATATGCGCATCACCATCAACATTTTTAAAAGCCGCACGGCCTATGACCCCAGCACCTGCTCGCAAATTAAGGCCATCCATGTCGAGCTGGGCTTTGTGAACAACAAAATTTACGTAGCCCACGAACTTCCCAAACGTTCGTGCCCCTACAAAGGGGTGTTGGCGCATGAAGAGAAGCACAAGGCCGTGGACCAGCAACTGGTCGAAGAATACACCGAAAAAGCCCAAACTTTCTTTGACGACGCCGCCAAGGCCATTGGCGTGCTGCGCAACGCCTCAGGCACCGCGGCGGAAACGCAGATCAACGACCTCTTGAACCAGGCCATGGACCAGTTCACCCACCAGATGGAAGAGGAACGCAAAAAACGCCAGAAAGAAGTCGACAGCGCCGAGGAATATGCCCGCGTCACCGCCGCCTGCGAGGGGCATCTGATGGAAATCGTGCAGCAGCGCCTGGAACTTCTGGAAGAAATGTATCCCGGCGTGACCAAGCGGGTCGAGCAAGCCCAGCCTGCGGTTTCCTCACGCGTTCCCACCACCGCGCGCGCGCGGCCTTCGCGCGGCGGGGCAGCGGTGGAAGAAGAGAAACCTTAATGATTATTAATCTGGTTAATCGTCTTTGCCAATTTAAACTAGACTCTGAATATAAAACTTGATAGTAACTTCGGGGCATTTTTAGCAAATTTATTTAACGGAGATTCATATGTCCAAATCAACCAATAAAGAAAAAGAATTTATGGCTCGCATATCAGAAGCCATTGCTTAACTCAAACCTGCGAATTTCTTAGCTATCCAGCAGATAGCCAATCAGTTTACAGAATATGCAAGAACAGATCACCATTATATGACCAATATCAATATTGTAGTTATTTTTTTGGACAATCCCCCCCTTCACCCCGCGCATTGGCCATGACCTTCATCCATTCGAAAATATTTCTTTAGGAGCCGGCTTTTATGCCCGCTTTGGAGAAACAATACCCGATGCATCGCGGGCTGTTCATGTTTCACTCATAACGGGTAATATTTTGGCTATGATAAGAAAATTTTCTGCTTCGAATATTTTGGCCCAACAAATCAGATCAGAGAATGTTTATGCAAAGGAAGTCGCCAAAGATTCCAAAACAAGATCCTTCGAGGTAGAGGCAATCAAAGCCGGGGTACAAAGTGTCAAAAACGCAGGATTTCATTCATTCTCGTTGGAAAATGTGCGAAGTTTCATTTCTGACATCACCGGACCCCTCAACAGGGATGTTTTGAAAAAAAAAATAGAGGCGGTCTTTGCCGAAGGCGGCAAGCAAAAACATAAGCCCAAACCCGGGCCGCAAGCTGAATAGCGGAATACGGTTTTTTCAGTCTTTTAGCATCACGCGAAGACCAGCTTGCCAGACGCAGCAAGCGGCAACCGGCCCAGCCGCCGTTGACCCAAAACAAGCCTTGAACCATAAACCATAAAGTGATACTTTGTGGTTATGAACACAGAACGCCTGACCCGTAAATTCAAGGAACTGCAAAAAACCCGGCCCCTTTCCCGCGCCGCTGCGGCGAATCTGGAAGAGTGGCTGCGGGTTGAGCTCACCTACACCAGCAACGCGATTGAGGGTAACACGCTCACGCGGGCGGAAACGGCCATTGTCCTCGAAAAAGGGTTGACCATCGCGGGCAAGCCTCTGAAAGATCATGGCTAACCCGATGCTGGCCAGCACGCCCACGACTGTCCCAGCCCAGACGTATCGGCTGAGGGCGGGGCGGCCGACCTTCCTCAGGTATCCCAAGAGGATTCCGGTGATGAGGAAAGCCTCAAGTC
>JACQAB010000023.1 GCA_016195205.1 Pseudomonadota bacterium | reverse complement strand
CGCCGTAACCGGCGGTAAGCGAAATCTGCGGCAGCATGTTGGCCGTGGCCACGCCGATTTCGGCGCTGGCGGCGTGAAGCTCGGCCTCGGCGGCTTTGATGTCGGGCCGTTGCTCCACCAGCTTCGAGGGCAGGCTGAGTGGCAATTCTTCGGGCAGCTTCAGCCCATCCAGACGGAATTCATCTTCCGGCGCCTGGGCGGGAAAGTTTCCGGCCAGCACCGAAAGCTGGTGGCGTATCTGCGCTAGTTGCTTTTCCAGCACGGGCAGGGTGGCCTGCACATTGGACAGATTGGCGGACTGGGCCAGCACATCGGTCTTGGCGATGCCTCCCAGCTTCAATTGCTGCTGCAGGGTGATCAATTGCGCTTCTTCCGCGTCGATGATTTCATGCGTGGCGGCGATTTGCGCGCGCAACGAAGCTTCCTGAATGGCGGCCGTGACCACATTGGCGGTAAGGGTCAGCGTGGCGGCTTCCAGTTGCCAGCGTTCGAAATCGGCGCCCGCCTCCAGCAATTCCACCGCGCGGCGCGTGCCGCCGAAAATATCGGGCACATAGGAAACGCTTACCGAGGCGTTATACAGCGTGAAAATCGAGGTGCTGGCCGGCCCGCCCGAGGTGGCGCCCGAAACCTGGCGGTGATTTACCCCCGCACCGGCATCCACCGAAGGAAAAAACGCGCCCTCGCCGGCGGAAGCGTTTTCCTCGGCTTCACGCAGCGCGGATTTGGCGGCCTGCAGATCAGGATTGGCCTTCAGCGCCCGGTCTACCAGTTTGTTCAACGGTTCAGAGTGAAACAGCATCCACCACTGCGCGGGGATATCTTGGCCTAAGGCAAATTTTTGCGCTTCGCCGCCGGCGATGTTCGATTTCACCGTTTGGTTGGGCAGCGTGCCCGAGGTGTAGGCATTTACTTCCGGCGCGGTGGGCGCGGAAAAATCGGGGCCGACGGCGCAACCCGCGAGCAGGGCGAAAGCGGCGCCTCCCGCCAGGACGGCAAAGGAAAAAGGGGTGGGATTCATAACCGGACCGGGGAACTAAAAAAACGCGCTAACGCGATGTGAGAAGCTGATTTTTACCGGAAAGATGTTACGAAATAATGACGTTTTGAATGACGTTATGGCGGGTGTTACCCGCGCGTTAAGCCACGTCAACAAATCGGCCCCCTTCGGTAACCAATCCTAACGGAAGCTAACGATTTAGCGCAGAAAGTGGCGAAAACCAGGCGGTGAATACAGCACTGGTGACGCGCGTTGGTTAGAAAGAGAAGCCGCTAGAAGCTGCGGCTTTTTTGCTGCTCGTTGCCGCGCTGCTGATCCCTGCGCTGGCCATCGCGGTTGTGCTGGTCGCGGTCGCGGCCGTGGCTGCCGCCAAAGCGGCGTTTCTTGGCGTAGTTCGGACGGCCGTTATTCGGGCGCGGACCATTGGACGGGCCGCGTTCCTGAGGCGCACCCGGATTCATCAACCGCTGAATGGCCCGCCATTTGTTGCTTTCGGCCGGCGTGATTAAACTCAGCGCCGAGCCCTCCGCTCCCGCCCGCGCAGTGCGGCCGATGCGGTGAATGTAATCTTCCGGCGACTGCGGCAGGTCGTAATTGATGATGTGCTGGATGTGCGGAATATCAAGCCCGCGCGCCGCCACGTCGGTGGCCACCAGAATGCGGTATTTCTTGTCGCGGAAGCCCTGGATCACCCGCTCGCGCTTGCGCTGCTGCAGATCGCCGTGAATCGCCTCGGCATCATGATGGATGCGGCACAGCTTTTGCGCCAGGCGCTCGGTTCCCCATTTGGTTTTCACGAAGACGAGGATCGCGCCGCTGCGTTTTTCCAGTTGCACCAGAAGGTGGCTATACTTTTCGCCTTCGGCGGTGTGAATCAGCTCTTCGCGGATGTTGGCGTGCGGCTTATGGGCCGAACCCACCGCGATGCGCTGCGGATTGTTCAGATATTTTCCGGCCATGCGCACGATTTCCTGCGGCAGGGTGGCCGAGAACATCAGCGTCTGCCGCGTTTGCGGCACGTGCTTGATGATTCTTTCGATCTGATGGCCAAAGCCCATGTCCAGCATGCGGTCGGTTTCATCCAGCACCAGCACGCCAACGCGGTCCAGGCGCAAGCTGCGGCGTTCCAGATGATCGTTGATGCGTCCCGGCGTGCCGATGATCAGCCGCGGGTTTTGCTGCAACTGGCGCAACTGGCGCGGCATGGGCTCGCCGCCGATCAGCAGCACGGCGCGAAGGTCGGGCACGGGAATGATCTGCTGCAGCGTGGCCAGAACCTGGCTGGCCAGCTCACGCGTGGGGGTGAGAATAATCGCCTTCATCTCGGGGTGTTCCATCAAACGCACCACCAGCGGAATGCCGAAGGCCGCCGTTTTTCCGGTGCCGGTTTGCGCCGTGCCAAGAATGTCTTTTCCCTCCATAGCCAACGGAATGGCCTGCGCCTGAATTGGCGTGGGCGCGGTGAATTTCATGCGGGCAAGCGACTGCATCAGCTTGGGCGGAAGGCCAAAACCTGAAAAATCCTGTGTCATCAATAATCCTCTCGGGCGGCCAACAGGCCGCCTTGGTCAAATGTTTTGCCCGGCCGATTGGCCGGACATGAGCGTGGCGCATGACAAACGCGAGGGGAAGAAGGCCGCTTGGGGCCGCTTCGTCGTACCAACTTAACTTACCGGTACGCTTGCCGGTTTTAACGAACCGGCACCATGCAAAGCACAGAGTTAATGTAACTCGGGGCGGACCCTACAGGGTGAAACGGGTGAAAGCAAGAACAATCTTCGGAAAAACTTCATGGTTTCCCGATTCAATATATCAGCGGCACGATGGCCTGGGCCACGGAGGACAATAAAAAACAGGTGGCAGAAAACGTCCTCAAGCGCTGCAACAAGAAAACCAGCGCCCATACCTGCCCTATCGTGCCGCTGCACTGTTATGAGGCGTAACCGGAGGCCATCACAAGCCATACGGCATACGATGGCAACATGCAGGCCTTGTCAAAACGGGCCGGAATGGGCAAAATCTTAAATCCCTTATCCCCGTCCGGAAATGCAAGTCCTTTCTCACGAAAATTACCGGCACCTCCTGGATTTT
>JACQAB010000177.1 GCA_016195205.1 Pseudomonadota bacterium | reverse complement strand
GCCGGAAATGCCGCGCTCCTGCTGGTGTGCCTGTTAAGTCTTAAACTCGGCATCTGGATATTGGCCGCAGCCCCTTTGCTTGTCGGGCTTTTATTGTGGTATTTAAGGAACTTATCGAAACAAGCTTAACCCGAATGATCCGCAAAAACCGCACTCTTTTCGTGTTCCTGCATGATCTGGCCATGGCCGCGCTGGCCTATGGGCTTAGCCTGTATCTGCGCCTGGGCAATTTCGATTTCAATTCACGCGGGCCCTGGGTGGAACAATGGGGATTGTTCGTGCTGGTCTGCGCCGCCGTGTTTGGCATCACGCGGCTGCATCGCGGCGTGTGGCGTTATGTTTCGGTGCGTGATCTCGCCCGCATCGGCAAGGCGGTAACCTTCGCCATCATCGCCTATCTGCCGATTAGTTTTCTGCTGACGCGCCTTGAAGGCATGCCGCGCTCGGTGCCGGGCATTTTGTGGTTCGTGCTGATTGGCATGCTTAGCGGCTCGCGCCTGATCGCGCGGATGCTGAAAGACCGGATTAACCTGGACGGCTTGCTGGGCCGGCCTGAAATCGCCCTGAACCGCCAAGCCATTGCCGGGCTGATTAAGGGCAAAAACGTGCTCATTACAGGGGCTGGTGGCACGATTGGCGCGGAACTATCGCGCCAGATCGCAAGGCTCGCCCCCGCCCGCCTTACGCTGATTGAGAACAGCGAGTTCAATCTTTATTCGATTGAGCTGGCGGTGCGTGAGTTGTATCCCGCGCTTGATGTCTCCGCCGTTATCGCCAATGTGCGCGAGGCCGGACGCATCACCCGCCTTTTTGAAGAATACCAGCCCGATCTGGTTTTCCACGCCGCCGCGCTGAAGCACGTGCCGCTGGCCGAATGCAATGTGCGCGAAGCCCTGCTGACCAACGTGATCGGCACACGCAACGTGGCCGATGCCAGCGCCGCCGCGGGCGCCGATGCCATGGTGCTCATCTCGACCGACAAGGCGGTAAACCCCACTAGCGTCATGGGCGCCAGCAAACGCATGGCCGAGCATTACTGCCAATCGCTTGACCACGAAAACGGCGGCAACACGCGCTTTTTAACGGTACGCTTTGGCAATGTACTGGGCTCCACCGGGTCGGTGGTGCCCCGCTTTCGTGAGCAGTTGGAACGCGGTGGGCCGCTTACCGTCACCCATCCCGACATCACCCGCTATTTCATGACGGTGATGGAGGCGGTGGAATTGGTGCTTCAGGCCAGCGCGCAGGGCCTCGCCTCGGCCACGCGCGGACGCATCATGGTGCTGGATATGGGCGAGCCAATTAAAATTGCCGAACTCGCGCGTAAAATGGTGCGCCTTGCGGGCCTGCGGCCCGATAAAGATGTGAAAATTATCTACACCGGCCTGCGCCCGGGCGAAAAGTTGCATGAGGAACTGTTCGCCCAGAATGAAAAGCTTACCCCCGCCGGCGCCGATGGCGTGCTGCTGGCCGCGGCGCAGCCCTTGCCGTTGAAACATGTGCAATCGCTGCTGCGTGACCTTGCCGCCCAGGCACAAGACGCTGCAACGTCAGAATCCGCCCTGCGGCTTAAAATGGGTTACCTGGTGCCGGAATTCGCGCCGCCGGGCGCCGACAGCGTAAAAAAGGCGGCTCATGGATAACAACCTCGCCCCCCTTCTGAAGCGCATCGCCGAAGCGTTTGAGCGCGTAAGCCCCGCCCCGGCCCCCGCGGCCGATCTGGGCAATGCCGACGCCTTCCTGTGGCAGGCGGAAAGCGACCGGCTGCAACCCATCAGCGACATCAGCCGGGTCGACATGGCCCTGCTGAAGGGCGTGGACCTGCAGCGCGACTTGCTGCTGGCCAATACCAAGCAATTCGCCAAGGGCCTGCCCGCCAACAACGCCCTGCTGTGGGGCGCGCGCGGCATGGGCAAAAGCTCGCTGATTAAGGCCGTGCATGGCGCGGTGACCAAGGAAACACCGGGAAGCCTGGCGCTGGTTGAAATTCACCGCGAAGACATCCCCACTTTGCCCAAGCTGCTGCGCCATTTGCGCGGGGGCAAGCGGCGCTTCGTGCTGTTCTGTGATGATCTGTCGTTCGGGGCCGAAGAAGGCGGCTATAAATCGCTGAAAGCGGTGCTGGAGGGCGGCATTGAAGGCCGGCCCGAGAACGTAATTTTCTACGCCACCTCGAACCGCCGGCATCTTATGTCGCGCGACATGATCGAGAATGAAAGCGGCACGGCCATTAATCCGTCCGAGGCGGTTGAGGAAAAAGTATCGCTGTCCGACCGCTTCGGGCTGTGGCTGGGCTTCCATTCCTGCGATGAAAGCACGTATCTTGAGATGATTGACGGTTACGTGACCTGGCTGAAACTGCCCGGCGGCCCCGCGCATTACCATCCCGCCGCTAAGGAATGGGCGATTACCCGCGGCGCGCGCTCGGGCCGCGTGGCGTGGCAGTTTATTCAGGACGCGGCGGGGAAAGCCGGCATTCAGATGACCGCGCGAAAATAATTCCGGTTGTTTCACGTGAAACGAGCGCGCTAAGAATTTGAATTCTCTGGCGTCTCCAAAGATAACAAAAAATCAAGCGCCGCTTTTGTTTTCATGAATTTTAGAGAATTCTAAAAACAAGAAATGTCATGCCCGCGCAGGCGGGCATCCACGTCTAGCCACATGCCTGGTCGTTCGGTCTTTCGTGGACCCCCGCCTTCGCGGGGGTGACTATTCTTGGGGATAGGGCCAGCTCAAATGGCCGCCTTTATTGAGGGTGATTTAGCCCGCCGGACGAGTCCCCGGATACCCGCCCGCTTTCCGCGACGTGAGAAGAATGGCGATGACCATAAAAACCGCGATGATCAGGGAAGAACTGATGCGGTCAAGGTTAAGCCCGCCCTTGGCAAGCGGCTTGGTAAGAAGGTCGCCCATCGTGGCGCCCAGGGGCCGCGTGAGGATGAACGCCGCCCAAAACAACAGCGTATGCGATATTTTTGTATAGAAATAAGCCAGCGCGATCAACCCCAGGGCGGCGATAAAAACCAGCGCCCCGCCTTCATATCCAAGCCCGGACGTATCGGCAAAAAAATCGCCCAGGGCGGTTCCCAGCGTGTTCGAGGAAAAGATCGTGGCCCAATAGAAAGCCTCAATCTTCGGCGAGGTGATGTTGTTGATCGACACCGAACCGGTGGAAAACCGCCACAACCCCAGAACAAAAATCAAAAAGGCGAGGAGGATCAGCGAACCGCCGATATAGCCAATTCCCAAAGACCGGTCGGCGTAATCGGCCAGGGTGGTGCCGGCGGTGGTGGTTGCAACAATCACCGTCCAGTACAGGAATGCATGAAAGGATTTCGAGGCAACCTGGGCCGCGACCGTGGCCATGAAAAAAGCGAAGAAAATAATGGTGCTGAGGGCATAGCCCAAATCCATCGTCATCGACAAGGCGTCGCCTGCCGTTTCACCAAGGGTTGTCGCGGCAATCTTGATCACCCAGAAAGCCAGGGTGACTTGTGGAACTTTATTTAAGGGATTGCTGGAAGCGGGCATTATGTCTCCAGGGATAGCAAAAAATAACGCATTTGTTTTTATTAATTTTAGAAAATTCTCAAAACAAAAAATGTCATGCCAGCGAATGCTGGCATCCATGGCAGAAACCTATCAGGGTGAGAGGTGGTTGCCATGGACCCCCGCCTTCGCGGGGGTGACTATTCTTGGGGATGAGGTCAGCTTGAATGGCAGTTACATCTGCGCGCTTAGATATCGCATGGGATCAAGCGCCTCGGCGCCTTTTCTGATCTCGAAATGCAGTTGCGGGCTGTTCAAGCCGCCCGAGGTTCCTGCCGTGCCCAGAACATCACCCTTGGCCACGATGGTGTCGCGCGCCACCAGCACGCGTTCCAGATGCCCATAGGCCGTGATCCACCCGCCCGCATGGCGCACCATCACCACATTGCCGAAACCGGGAATTTCATTGCCGGCATAGGCCACCGTGCCGCCGTCGGCTGAGGCCACCGGCGTGCCCATGGGCACGGCGATGTTCACGCCGTCGTTGCGCAGCCCGCCGGGCTTCAGACCAAAGCCCGAAACCATGCGGCCATGCACCGGCCAGATAAACCTTCCGGGCATCACCATTTTGTCGGGCGAAACGGGCGGCGCGTTTCTGCCCTGGAACATGGGCGGCTTCAGCCCCGGCCCTGCTGCTGGCGCGGATGGAGGAGGTGGTGGTGGCGGTGAAGCACTGGCCAGCCGTGCGCGCCGTGGGTCATAAGGCATGGGCTTCAGGTTCAACTGCTGAGTAATGGGGCTGGGCCCCTTCTGGAATGAGCCCAGAAGCACCGGCTTGCGGTTGATATCCGCTGTTATGCTTGTCATGGCCTTTTGCTGGGCGGGGGCATAAATCACCACGTCGTTCTGCGCCTGGGCCGCGGCGGCGCGCTCATCCACCACGTTTTCAGGCGCGCCGGGGGTGTTTTCGTCGGGCACGGCCACTTGCTTGTATAATTCCACCCCCGGGATCTTTTCGAGCGGAACTTTGCGTTTGGCCACCGCCTGCCCTTCGGCGATTTTAGTTTCGGCGGCCTTTTTCTCAGCCACGCTGGGCGCCATCATGATGTCTTTGGCGGGCAGCACCAGCGATGATCCCGCTTGAAGAACGAACGGTGCTTTAAGCTGGTTGAGGCTGATAACATCACTCATCGGCACCTTATAGCGCCGCGCCACGCTATAGACCGTGTCGCCGGGTTGGACCTCAACCGTTTCACCCGCCTGCGCCTGCACGGGCATGGTGATGACCGACGGCGATGTCTGGCCATCAGGCGCATCGCTGCAGCCTGAGAAGGCGAAAAAGATCAGGCCAAAGCCGACATATTGAAGAAGCCGGATGAACATGGGCATCAGGGAAGCAGAAAGAACCCGGGCTGTCAGTACAGGCAGCGAATCGGATTGTGAAATATTTCCCCTCCCTTCGGGAGGGGATAAAGGGGAGGGCCTTACCAAGCATGATCTAGATCGGGAGGAGGATGCCCTCCCCCAGCCCCTCCCGAAGGGAGGGGGGCTTTAGGGCTTGATGGCTTCTAATCCATCCATATAAGGCCGCAGGGCCGCGGGAATGGCCACGCTGCCATCATCCTGCTGGTAATTTTCAAGGATCGCGATCAGGCAGCGCCCCACCGCCACGCCCGACCCGTTAAGCGTGTGAACGAATTGCGGCGACTTATCCCCGGTTTTTCTGAACCGGGCCTTCATGCGGCGGGCCTGGAAATCGCCGCAGTTCGAGCAGCTTGAGATTTCGCGGTAAGTATTTTGGCCGGGCAGCCACACTTCGATGTCAAAGGTTTTGCGCGCGGCAAAGCCCATATCGCCCGCGCACAGCGCCATGGTGCGGAACGGCAGTTCCAGCCGCTTCAACACGGTTTCGGCGGCTTCGGTCATGCGCTGATGCTCGGCTTCCGATTGATCGGGCGTGGTGATGCTGACCAACTCCACCTTATAAAACTGATGCTGGCGCAGCATGCCGCGCGTGTCTTTCCCCGCCGCCCCGGCCTCGGCGCGGAAACAAGGTGTCTTGGCGACGAAACGCATGGGAAGCTGGGCTTCATCGACAATTTCATCATGAACAATGTTAGTCAACGGAACCTCGGCGGTAGGGATAAGCCAAAGGCCTCCTTTTTGTTCATAAAGATGGTTAAACCTTTTTTCCCCTTCTTCAGTGTAAGAAACAACACGCACCCCGTTCTCATAACGCTCCGTTTGAAAGTAATTTTTTTTATCTACCATTTCCTCCAATGATAACTGAAGAAAAATGCCTCTAGATTCATCGGGGGTTAAATCACGAACTTGAAATTGATCTTCTCGAAATTTTGGCAATTGTCCGGTACCGAACATGATTTGCTCGCGCACCAACAGCGGCGGAGATATTTCAGTATAACCAAATTCTTTGGTATGCATGTCGAGCATAAAATTACCTAGAGCACGTTCAAGTTTTGCTAATTGACCTTTCAATAAGGTAAACCGCGCCCCAGATAACAAAGCAGCTGTATCAAAATCCATTAGCCCTAGATTTTCTCCGATTTCAAAATGTTCTTTGGAATTATTCTTGCGTGTAGGCTCTTTAAACCGACGCTGTTCTACATTTCCTTTTTCGTCCTTTCCTTCTGGAACGTCAGGAGCAGGAATATTGGGAATGGTGGCTAAAAATTTATCTAGTTCTACCGCCAGTTCTTTTTCTTCGGCTTCCAACTCGGCCATTAGGTTTTTGTCGTGGGCCACCTGTTCCATCAGCGCGGTGGCGTCGGCACCGGTACGCTTCAGTTCACCGATTTTTTTTGAGGTGTCGTTGCGCTTCTGCTGCAATTCCTGAAGCTGTGTTTGAATGCCGCGCCGCTCCTTATCCAGGCCAAGGATCTGCTTCGCGGCGACCGGCTGCCCGCGCTTTTGCAGGGCCTGGTCGAGCGCGTCAGGATTATCGCGGATGTATTTGATATCGAGCATTTTTTTAACTTTCTCTAACCGTACCCCCGCGTAGGCGGGGGTCCATCTGAAAAAAGAGTCTTTTTAGATGGATGCCCGCCTTCGCGGGCATGACAAGGTAAAGGGTTTTCTGCCGCTTCATCAAGACGCCTGCGTTTCTTCGCGCTCTTTTGCGGTAATCCGGGCCTTTTCCACGAAGCCGGCCGCGATAATCGCCGCCTCGTACAGCAGGCAAAGCGGAATGGCCAGGCTGAGCTGGCTAAGCACGTCGGGCGGGGTAAAAATGGCGGCGACTATAAAAGCCGTAACGATGGCATAGCGGCGGAAGCGGCGCAGATCGGTCACCTGGATCATGCCCGCATGCACCATCAGCACCAGCGCCAGCGGTAACTCAAACGAAAAACCGAAAGCCAGGATCAGCGACATGGCAAGGCTAAGGTAATCCCCTACCCTTGCCTGCAATTGAATGGGCAGCCCGCCCGGCCCCGCCGGCGTTTCAAAGCTTAGGAAAAAGCTCCATGCCGCTGGAAACACGGCGTAATAGGCCAAAGACGCGCCCGCCAGAAACAGCACCGGCGTGGCCAGCAGATAGGGCAAAAACATTTTCCGTTCATGCTCATAAAGTCCGGGCGCAATGAATTTCCAAAGCTGAATAAGAATAAACGGGCTGGTGACGAAAAACGCCGCCCACAGCGCCACGCTTAAATAGGTGAAAAACGCCTCGGTCAACTGCGTGAAGATCATGGCGTGGTTGCCGCCCTTGGCCGCAAGGATGCGGGCCAGCGGTTCCACCAGAAAGCCGTAGATCGGCTTGGCGAAGAAGTAACAAACCACAAATGCCGCGGCCAGCACCGCCACGCACCACACCAGCCGGTTGCGCAGTTCAATCAAGTGCGAAAGCAACGGGGTTTCGTTCATGCCTTCTTCCCCGCTTTGGGCTTGGAACTATTCGGCGTCAGGGCATCATCCCCGCTCATGGCTTCGGCTTCAGGCATGGGCGGTTCGGCATCGCCCAGGAATGGCGCATAGCTTTTTTTCTGCAGCCGGTCGGCCTCGCGCCGCATGTCTTCCAGGCCCACCTGGTTGGGAAGGTCTTCCCAATGCTGGCGCAACTCGTCCCACATGGCGCGGCCCTTGCGCGCCAAGCGCCCGGCCTGGCGCATCAGCGGCGGCAGGTCTTTCGGGCCGATGACGATCACCGCCACGATGCCAATCAGCAGAATTTCGGGCCAGCTAATGCCAAACATGAGAGGCTAAGGGGCTTGGGGGCTGAGGGTGAGAAACAAGTGCATTCTTAGCCCCTCAGCCCCTGAGTCCCCTAGTCCCTAATCTTTCTTTTCAATTTTTGAGGGGTCGTCCTTATCGCTGCCGTCTAGGCCCGATTTGAAGCTGCGGATGCCTTTGCCCAGGTCGCCCATCACGCGCGGCAGGCGCCCCGCGCCGAAAATGATCAGCACGACGGCAAGAACGATAAGAAGATGCCAAAAGCTCAGACCCATGGGGAATTACCTTATCACCGGCTCACCCGCTTGCCTATCCTTCGATAATCACAGGCTTGAACTGTGGTTCGGGCTGCGGCTCCGTTTGTATGGGCTGAGGTTGTGGTTGTGGCTTCGGCTCGGGTTGAGATTCATATTGATATTGAGGCTCAGCCAGTGGTTGAGGTTGTTGCGCAGGCGGCTCGGTTGTTTCGGCGGGTTCGGGGGCTTCATCGGCAGCGCCGCTGCTGTAATAATATCCGGAATAAATGCCTGCCAGCATGTCCGCCGCGCGGCGCACCGCCTGCATGGAAAGATCGTTCAGGTTCGCTGCCGTGGGTTCAAAACGGGCGCCGCCGCCAAAAGTACGCGGGCGGCTGTCCCAGGTTTCATCTCCGCTGACATGGTCTTCCGAGAAAGCCTGGAAGCTTTCCACGGAAATAATGGAACCATCGTTGCGGATAAGCGTGGCCGTGCCTTCAAACTCCACGCGGCGGGTGCCCCCGCCCAGAATACCGGCCAGCAACGAGCCTTCCTGGCGCGCGGTAAGATGTAAATGGCCGTCGACGATCAGGGCGGCATCGGCCCCGATGCGGCGGGTCATTTCACCAATGGCGCGGCGCATGCCGCCGTTCTGCCAGCGGCTGTCATCGGCGCCACCAAGAACTGTCATGGTGGGCGAGGATATATTGGTGCCGAATTCAAGCTGCTCAAAAACGCGGGTGTTGGCGCTGGTCACCACATCAGGCGTGCCGGGGTTCATGGTGCTTTCCTGGTTGATGTTGGGAACCAGGTTGTATTGGGAAGGTTCATAAATCGACGAGGTAAACGTTGCCGCCGGCTTCAGGTTGGGCAGGGTCGCCAGCTTTTTCATGTTGTTGGCGATGAATTTGAATTCCGCCGGACTTTGAATATTGGTCAGGAGCTCGGGCGAATTGGCGATATACAGGTCTTCGTAGTCGGTTTCATGGGCATAGGCCACGCGGCTAACTGCCGGGTTGACCACGTTAAAGCCGTGCATCAGCAGGTAATTAAACAGCTCGTTCTCGAACTTGGTCAACACGCGCACTAGACTGCCCTGCCGGATGGGCATGAACTCATAGGTTTCGGAAGGACGTGCGGTGATGCTGGCGATGGCGATGCTTTTAATCTGGGCAACATCGGTGGGCGCGGCATCGAGCGTGACGTTGCGTTGTCCGGTGCCGCAGGCGCTGAGCAGCGCGCTTAGGATAAGCGCGGCGAAAACGGGCGTAATACGATAAAGCGATGAGCGGGGCATGGGATTATTCCTTATGCGGGAAATTAAAATACGCGAAGGGCTCAGGCATGTAGAGCCTGGTGACAAGCTATGGCATCGGGGTTATGCACAGGCAAGAGAATTTTGAGGCCGGGCATATGCAAAGCTGTTGAATCTTAACGGGAT
This sequence comes from Pseudomonadota bacterium, assembly GCA_016195205.1. GTDB lineage: Bacteria > Pseudomonadota > Alphaproteobacteria > UBA9219 > RGZA01 > JACQAB01. The sequence continues at coordinate 130 of JACQAB010000177.1, read as the reverse complement.
TTACAGCTTGTTAAACCATCGAGGTCATAGTTTACTTCTGGAAATCAGGCGACGAATCCGCGCCGTATGGTTAACGAGACAGGCCCATGCCTTACGTCATTTTTGATGAGAACAAAAAGATTGCCAAGGT
>JACQAB010000176.1 GCA_016195205.1 Pseudomonadota bacterium | reverse complement strand
AGAGAATATCGAGGCGCATGTCATGCATGCCGAATGGGGAGAGATTTCGGCCGCGGCCGCGGCCGCGATCAATGCCGCGCGCGAAAAAGGCGGGCGGGTGGTGGCGGTGGGAACCACCTCGTGCCGGTTGCTGGAAACCGCGGTGGATGAAAACGGGCGTTTAAAAGAGTGGCGCGGCGAAACGCGGATCTTCATCCGGCCCGGTTATCGCTTCAAAACGGTGGAGGCGCTGCTTACCAATTTCCACCTGCCACGCAGCACGCTGTTCATGCTGGCTTCCGCCTTTGCCGGAACCGACCGCCTTAAAGCTGCCTATGCCGAGGCGGTTGCGAAAGATTATCGTTTTTATTCCTATGGGGATGCCTGTTTTCTGGAGAGAAACCCTTAATTCTTTCACGTTTTTGGTTTATAAAACCGCCCATGAGCACCGCCCCTAAAATCGGCATTGTCAGCCTGGGCTGCCCCAAGGCCTTGGTGGACAGCGAACGCATCCTTACGGCGCTGCGCGCCGAGGGCTATGCGCTTTCCAACACCTATGAAGGCGCCGATGTCGTGCTGGTGAATACCTGCGGCTTCCTGGACAGCGCGCGCGAAGAGTCGTTCGACGCCATCGGCGAGGCTTTGAGCAAGAACGGCAAAGTGATTGTTACCGGCTGCCTGGGCAAGGAAGAAGGCCTGCTGCGCCAGAAGTTCCCCGACGTTTTATCCATCACCGGCCCGCAGCAATATGAATCGGTGGTGGAGGCGGTGCATAAGGCGCTGCCGCCGAAACATGATCCGTATCTTGATCTGGTGCCGCCCGAAGGCATTCGCCTCACGCCGCGGCATTATGCGTACTTAAAGATTTCCGAAGGCTGTAACAACCGTTGCTCGTTTTGCATCATCCCTTCCATGCGCGGCGATTTGGTCAGCCGCAAAATCGGCGAGCTGATGCGCGAGGCCGAAAAACTGGCATCAGCCGGCGTGAAAGAACTGCTGGTCATTTCGCAAGACACCTCCGCCTATGGCCTTGATCTGAAATACGCTGAAGACACCTGGCGCGATAAAACCTGGCGCACGAAATTCATCGACGTGGCCAAGGCGCTTTCCACCCTCGGCATCTGGGTACGGCTGCATTATGTTTATCCCTATCCGCATGTGGATGAGGTGCTGGAAGTCATGAGCCATGAAGGCGTATTGCCCTATCTGGATATTCCCTTCCAGCACGCCAGCCCCAAGGTGCTGAAAGCCATGCGCCGCCCTGCGCATCAGGCAAAAACGCTGGAACGCATTCAGGCGTGGCGCAAGGCGCAGCCTGATCTGGTCATCCGCTCCACCTTCATCGCCGGGTTTCCGGGCGAAACGGAAGAAGATTTTCAGTTTTTGCTGGATTGGCTGGAAGAGGCGCAGTTGGATCGCGTGGGCTGCTTTGCCTATGAGGCCGTCACCGGCGCCGTGGCGAATGAATTGCCGGGCGCCGTGCCAGAAAAGGTGAAGCAGGAACGCCGCGGGCGCTTCATGGAGACGCAGCAGAAAATCAGCCGCGCGCGGCTGAAGCGCTTCAAGGGCCGCACGCTTGATATTCTGATCGACAAAATTGAAGATGGCGTGGCGGTGGGCCGCTCCTATGCCGATGCGCCGGAAATTGACGGGCTGGTTTATGTTTCCGGCGCTGCGGCCAAGGTGGGCGATAAAATCAAGGCCAAGATCACCCGCAGTGATGAGTATGATCTTTTTGGGGAATGTGTTGCCTGACTAATTTCCCCTCCCCCTGAGGGAGGGGATAAAGGGATGGGGTAAGGGGTTGCCACCTTGCGTAAATGGTTGGAGTTTGAGAAACATCACGCTCCACCCCACCCCCGGCCCCTCCCTCAAGGGGAGGGGAGTCCGGTTTGGCTATTTGATAGGATACTGCTCTAAAATCGGAGAGTCGCATGAAAACCCTGTTTAATGAATTCAAGCAATTCGCCATGCGCGGCAATGTGATCGACCTGGCGGTGGGCGTGATCATCGGCGCGGCCTTCACCACCATCGTCGATTCCATGGTGAAAGATGTTTTGAACCCGGTGATTGGGCTAGCCATTGGCGGCATCGATTTTTCAAACCTGTTTTTCACCATCAAACCGCCGGGCGAGCATTACGCTTCTTTGAAAGCGGCGGCGGAGGCGGGGGCCGTCACCATCAATTACGGGCTGTTCATTAATGCGATCATCAAGTTCCTGATTGTCGCCTTTACGGTATTTGCCCTGGTGCGCTCGATTAACCGTCTTGCCAAACCCTCGGCTGCAGCGCCGGCGCCGCCCAACCCCGAGGTAATTTTGCTGCAGGAAATCCGCGATCTTCTCAAAAAGAAATAATGTCATCCCGGCCAAGGGCGCAAAGCGCCCGCGAGCCGGGATCCCATTTGTTTTTTGGAAACAGGAATAAAATGGGATCCCGGATAATCGCTTCGCGATTTCCGGGATGACAAATCCTAATGCCTTGAAAACCAAACTGGATTCCCGCTTATTAAGGAATGTATCTAATGTTAAGCGGGTTTTAAGCGCTTTGGGGCTATTCTTGTTACCTCATATATATAGGGGCGGGGATGGTTGACGGAATTGGCGCATCACTGAACGGCTTGCGGGACGCTTCTGCGCGCATTCAGGATTCCGCGCGCAATATCGCCCGTGCTTCCACCGCCGAAAACCCGCCGGTTAACATGGACAAGGAAGTGGTGGATACCCTTGTTTCCTCGGTCATGTACAAGGCCAACGCCAAGGTCCTTAAAGCCCAGCTGGATAATGAAAAGAGCCTGCTGGACGTTTTAACTTAGCTTAACTCAGCCACAATAATTAAACCGCTCAAAGGCCCTTGCCAGGCTTTGATTTGCCGCGCATAGTTTTTTTCCGTTCAACCCTGAAACATTCAGAACGGAAAACACATGGCATCCCCCCGCATTAAAACAGTTAGGCATGGTTGGCGGCGCGTGAAGAACATTACGCGCGCTTCCGGTGAAATTGCTTTTGATATGCCGCGCGCGGTGGCAATTCAGGCACCCGGCGATTGGCTCCCTGCCAATGATCCTGGCGCTGCCGCTCGGCTTGAGGCGGCACGACAAGCACAGAGAAGTTTATTGCCAGTTCTGCGTGGTCTTGCGCAAGACCTGGAAGATCCGCCCATTGGCTCCGCCACTTTCGAGGGCGAGTTGACAGTTGATATTACTCACCGTGGAGATCAGCAGGGAGGAAACCAGTCTCTTCTGCATACTTCGACGAAGCGTAGGAGTGGCACGGTCGTTCTTGTGCCTGCGACACAGGAATTCGGAGGAGACCTGCACGAAGTCCTTGCTGGCATGTTCCCCGCCATGGAATTAGGGCAAATGAGCCGCGCCCTGCGTAACGAGGTTATCGGAAAGATGCCTGGTCTGCGCCGGCGGTTTAAGGCCAGCGAGGCTGTAAAAGTTCATGTATTCGTGCCCGAAGTTATAGAGATCGTCGAAAGAGCCATTAAGAATGGCGAACCTGTTCAGCACATTGCCTATTCCACCGGCGTGAAGGCATATGTTCCGGGAGAACATCATGGCTGGCGGAAACTGCGGTTTCAAGTTCGCAAGGCCTGGCGATCTGGTTCGCTGACCCCTCTTCTTCCGCCGCGGCGTGTGCCCGGCTCTTCCTTAAACTAACCCCTTCTGCCATCCTTTGCCGATGAGCGAAGGAACCATCATCCATGCCAGCGCGCTGGTGTTCTGCGGGCGGGGGATTTTGCTGCGCGGGCCCTCGGGCTCGGGCAAATCCGATCTCGCCCTGCGCCTGATTGAGGCCGAGGGGTTGCTGGTGGCCGATGACCGCAGCATTCTCAGCGCCGAGGACGGCGCGCTTTATGCCGCCGTGCCGGATTCCATCGCCGGGCTGCTTGAGATTCGCGGCGTGGGCCTCATGCGCGTGCCGCATGGGACCAAATCGCGCATCGATCTGTGCCTGGATTGCGTACCGCGCATCGAGGCGCCGCGCCTGCCGGAAAAGGCCGCAACCCGCATCAACGGCATAAGCGTGCCGCTGTTCAAGCTTTATCCGTTCGAGGCCTCCGCCGTTGCGAAAATCCGCGCCGTGCTTCAATATCCCTTCGCCCATGACTGACGATGCCACCATCACTCAACTTCGCCCGCGCGGCTCCAAACGCCGCGTGGTGCTGACCTCCGGCCTGTCGGGCGCGGGGCTGTCTTCCGTGCTTAAAACCCTGGAAGATCTGGGCTACGAGGCGGTGGACAATCTGCGCCTGTCGATGATCCCGGCGCTGATCCGCGAAAGCGCCGCGAACGGCAAACCGATGGCCATCAGCGTTGACAGCCGCAACGCCGAATTCAATGCCGAAGCGTTCCTGAAATTGTTACAGGAATTCCGTGCCGACGCGAAGATGGATCTGCGCCTGCTGTTCCTTGATTGCGATAATGAGGCGCTGCAGCGCCGCTTCAACGAAACGCGCCGCCGCCATCCGCTGGCGTTGGACCGCCCGGTGATGGAGGGCATTACCATCGAACGCCAGCTGCTCACCCCCGTGCGCGAAGCATCCGACCATGTGATTGACACCTCGCTGATGGCGCTGACAGATTTGCGGCGATTGCTGGCCGGGCATTACCGCACCGATATTGGCGGCATGACGATTTCGGTTTCCTCTTTCGCCTATAAGCACGGCGTGCCGCGCGAATCCGACCTGATTTTCGACGTGCGCTTCCTGCGCAACCCGCATTGGGACGCCAAGCTGCGCGCGCTTTCCGGGCATGATCTGGCGGTGGCCGAACATATAAGGCATGACCCCGATTTTGAGCCGTTCTTCAACAGCCTGCTGCAGTTTCTTTTTCCGCTGCTGCCGCGCTATAAGGACGAGGGCAAATCGTATCTCACCATCGCCGTGGGCTGCACCGGCGGGCGGCATCGCTCGGTGTTTGTCGCCGAGCAGCTGGGCACCATGCTGGCGGCGCAGGGCTATGTGGTGGCGCTGACGCATCGCGACATCGACCGCGCTGAAAAAGTCGCGGCCGAAGGAGGAAGGAAATCATGATCGGGATTGTTCTTGTCACGCATGGCAAGCTGGGCCACGAATTTCTGCGCACGGCCGAGCACATCATGCAAGCGCCGCTGAAGCATATTCGCGCGCTAGCCATCGCCGCCGACGACGACGGCGAGGAACGCCGCGCCGAAATCGCCAAATGCGTGGAGGAAGTGAACAGCGGCCAGGGCGTGGTGGTGCTGGTGGATATGTTCGGCGGCACGCCCAGCAACCTGTCGATCTCGATTTTAAAAACCGGCGAGGTGGAAGTGGTGGCGGGCCTCAACCTGCCCATGCTGATCAAGCTGGCCAAGCTGCCCGAAGGCGTCACGCTGGCCGAGGCGGTGGACCAGGCCCAGGAAGCCGCGAAGAAATACATCATCGTCGCGTCGAAGGTGTTGGAGTCCTAATTTCGTGTTTCGTCCATGACCGAAAAAACCCTCAAGCAAACGGTCACCATCCTTAACCAGCGCGGGTTGCATGCCCGCGCGGCGGCCAAGCTGGTGCAGCGCGCGGGCGCCTTCCACGCCGAAATCGAAATCGCGCGCGGCGACACCTCGGTCAGCGCCACCTCGATCATGGGCCTGATGATGCTGGCCGCGGGGCAAGACACGGTGATTGAAATCCGCGCGCGCGGCGTTGACGCCAAGGAAGCCGTGGCCGCCCTGGTGCGCCTTATCTCTGACCGGTTCGAAGAAGATGAGTGACGAACGCGTTTTTGAAGGGCTGGCGGTTTCGGCGGGCATTGCCATTGGCTCGGCCTTTGTGCTGGATGGCGCGCGCACGCAGGTGGCGGAAATCGCGCTGGACGCCGCGGTGGTGCCCGATGAAATCACCCGCTTCAACGGGGCGGTGGGCAAGGCCCTGCGCCAGTTGCGCCGCGTGAAGGCCAAGGCCACCACGCTGCCCGGGGCGGCGGCGGAAGAAATGAATATTCTGCTCGATGCGCATATGGCCATGCTTTCGGGCTCGCGCCTGATCCGCGGCGTGGAAAAGCGCATCGCTTCCGACAAAATCAACGCCGAGGCGGCGCTGCAACGGGAAATGGATCACCTCGCGCAAAGCTTCGCCGCCATGGCCGACAGTTACCTGGCTTCGCGCGTGGAAGATATTCGCGAGGCGGGCCGGCGCGTGCTGCGCAACCTGCACGAGGGCGAGGCCGAAACCCTGGCCAACCTCCCCGAAGACAGTGTGCTGATCGCCGAAGACATCAGCCCCGCCGACACCGCGCAAATCAACCCGCAAATGGTGCAGGGCCTTGTCGCCGAGCTGGGCGGGCGCGACGGCCACAGCGCCATCATGGCCCGCGCGCTTGATCTGCCCGCGGTGATGGGCGTTACCGGGTTGCGGCATCATTGCCGGGCGGGCGATGCGGTGATTGTCGATGGCTCGGAAGGCAAAATCGTCATCAACCCCACCGCCGCCACGCTGCAAAAATACCGCCGCGCGCGCGACCGCTTCAAAAAAGACCGCGAGGCGCTGAAAAGCCTGCGCAAACTCCCCGCCATTACCAGCGACGGGGCGGATATCACCCTCATGGCCAATCTGGAATTGCCGCGCGAGGTGGATCGCGCGCTGGAGGCCGGCGCGCAGGGCGTGGGCCTGCTGCGCACCGAATTTTTGTTCATGAACCGCAAGACTTTGCCGGACGAGGAAGAGCAGTTCGAAGCCATGCGCGGCATCGTCCAGGCCATGGATGGCAAGCCGGTCACCATCCGCACGCTGGATCTGGGCGGCGAAAAACTTTCCTCCGCGGTGGATGCCGGGGAAAGCGCCAACCCGGCCCTGGGCCTGCGCGCCATTCGCTTGTGCCTTCGTCAGCCGAAACTTTTTGAAACGCAGTTGGCCGCCATTCTGCGCGCGGCGCATTTCGGACCGGTGCGCATTCTGGTGCCGATGATCTCGTCTATGGAAGAAATCAAACAGGTGAGGGAACGCCTGGTAGCCGTGCATAAGCGTTTGCAGCGCCGGGGCGATAAAATCCCCGATGAACTGCCGCCGCTGGGGGTGATGATTGAAGTTCCCGGCGCCGCGCTTTCCGCCGATGCGCTGGCGCAGGTCAGCGATTTCTTTTCCATTGGCAGCAATGATTTGACGCAATACACCTTGGCCATTGACCGCGCCGATGAACAGGTGGCCGATCTTTATAACCCGCTGCATCCGGCGGTGTTGCGCCTCATCCAGTTCACCACCGAGGCCGCCTTGCGCGCGCGCATTCCCATTTCACTGTGCGGGGAAATGGCCGCCGACCCGAAACTTTCCGCGCTGCTCATCGGCCTGGGCATTCGCGAGCTTTCCATGGCCCCCTCGCGCCTGCCCGAGGTGAAACGCACCATCCGCGGCCTAAGTCTGCTAGAAGCCACCACCTATGCCGGCCGGGTGATGAGCCAAAGCAGCGAAGCGGTCATCCGCGAGATGATTAACGAAGCCGCGCAATAGCCGGAAAACCGCCTATTT
>JACQAB010000002.1 GCA_016195205.1 Pseudomonadota bacterium | reverse complement strand
GACAAACGCGAGGGGAAGAAGGCCGCTTGGGGCCGCTTCGTCGTACCAACTTAACTTACCGGTACGCTTGCCGGTTTTAACGAACCGGCACCATGCAAAGCACAGAGTTAATGTAACTCGGGGCGGACCCTACAGGGTGAATCGGGTGAAAGCAAGAACAATCTTCGGAAAAACTTCATGGCTTCCCGATTCAATATATCAGCGGCACGGTAGCCTGGACCACGGAGGACAATAAAAAACAGGCGGTGGAAAACGTCCTCAAGCGCCACAACAAGAAAACCAGCGCCCATACCTGCCCTATCGTGCTGCTGTATTGTTACGGGCCATAACCGGAGGCCATCACAAGCCGTACGGCATACGATGGCAACATGCAGGCCTTGTCAAAACGGGCCGGAATGGGCAAAATCTCAAATTCCTTATCCCCGTCCGGAAATGCAAGTCCTTTCTCACGAAAATTACCGGCACCTCCTGGATTTTTTGCCCAGCATCAAACCCGCGCTGAAAGAATGGCAGCTGGTGGATGTGCGGCTGGTCGAAACCGAAGAAACTTTTACCGTAACGCAGGCCGCCGCGCTGATGCAGGAACTCTTCAAGGACAAGGAGGGCAAAATCTATCTTTGCAATGAGCGCGAGATTTTCATGATCCTGCACTGGGGCGAGGCCAATCCGCTCCTGATCCCCCGGCGCGTCGAGGCCCAGCTGCCGCCGGGAAGCTGCACGGTCACCGTGCATCCGCCCACGCCCGAGGGCCTGCGGAAACTGGAAATACAAATTCAGTACAGCAAGGCCATGCAGGCCTCGTCTTATGCGGCGATCCGCGGCGCACGAAGGGAAAATGTGGTGCTGGTGGCCGATGACGACCTGTATATGCGCGCCCTGGTGAAAAAGGGCCTTGCGGCCACGGCCGCGATCTATGAGGCCGAAGATGGAAACGAGGTTCTGGCCGCCTATAAAAAATGTCTGCCCGATGTTCTGTTTCTCGATATTCACCTGCCGGGGCGTGACGGCACCCAGATCCTGTCGGATATTCTGGCCATTGATCCGGAGGCTTACGTGGTTATGTTCAGCGCCGACAGCTCGCAGGATAACGTGGAGCACACGGTGCAACGGGGCGCCAAAGGTTTCATGACCAAGCCTTTTTCCAAGGAAAGGTTGATGGAATATCTGGAGAAGTGCCCCACGATTTCCTAAGGCCGGGTCAGGATCATAAAAGCCCCATTTCCTTCAAGGCCTCTTTCACGTGCGTATATTCGCCGGTAATTTTTTCAAAAAGCGCCGCCCGCTCTTCTGCTGAACCTTTGAAATTTTGCGCCTCTCCACAAAGCCGGTGAAGCGCGGCGGCACCCACACCCCCCGCACCACCCTTGAACTTATGGGCCGCTTCTTCCCAGGCATGCGCGTCCGCGCCGTTCTGATTTTGCTCGAGTATTTTCATATTTTTCTCGGATTCCCTGACAAAAAGGCCGATAAATTCTTTTTCGGCCTCTTGGTCGCCTTCCGTGAAAGTACGCAGTTGCGTTAGATCCATCGGCGCATCGTTAGGCGGTGCTGATTTTTCACCACCCGAAGTAGCGACATCGTCAAAGATGATCCATTGCGCCATCACCTCTTTCAGTTCCTCGATCGAGATGGGTTTACTGATATATTCATCCATGCCATAACGCATGCATTTTTCCTTATCTCCCACCATAGCGTTGGCAGTCATGGCGACGATGGGAAGGTGCTTGTTGGTTCCTTTCTCGCCGGCGCGGATGTCCAGGGTGGTGTCATAGCCGTTTTTTTCAGGCATATGGCAGTCCATTAGAATCACATCCCACGGTTTTTCGCGACAGGCTTTAAGAACATCATGGCCATTCTCGACGATTTCGAAAGTGCCAATACCAAAGCGCTGCAGCAGCTTGGTGATAAACAGTTGGTTCATCGGGTGGTCTTCGGCCACCAGCACACGCGCCTTGGATGCCGGTACCGAACCACGCGTCTTTTTCAGTTTGCGGATCTGTTTTTTTGCATCGAGCTTGTCGGTGGTTTTGAACGGAATCGTGAACCAGAACAGCGAGCCGTTATCTAGCTCACTTTCCACCCCGATCTTTCCACCCATGAGTTCGATCAGCTGCTTGGTAATGGCCAGACCCAGGCCGGTGCCGCCGTATTTGCGGGTGGTGGAGGTATCGGCTTGGACAAATTTTTCGAAGATCGTGGAAAGCTTTTCCTTTGGAATTCCGATACCGGTGTCCTTTATCTCGCAATGCAGCTGACCGTGCGCGTCGTCTATCTTGCGGAAGAAAGCAGACACTTCCACCTGGCCATGGTTGGTGTATTTGATGGCGTTTCCCACCAGATTCACCAGCACGCGTGTCAGACGCGTAGGATCGCCCAGCACGTAAGGAAGTTTTACCTTCTCATATGACTTAACAAGGATAAGACGCTTTTCACGGGCCACATGCCCCAGCGCCTCGGTGACGCTGACAAGAATATAATTGGGGTCTATCCCGATGCATTCCAGCTGCATTTCTCCCGCCTCGATCTTTGAAAGGTCGAGAATGTCGTTAACAATCTCCAGCAGGTTCACCGAGGAACGGAATACTGTGTCGGCCAGCTGGCGTTCTTCTTGCTTGAGCTGAGATTCCAGCAGCAACCGCGTCATGCCAAGGATGCTGTTCAACGGCGTGCGCAACTCATGCGACATGTTGGCCAGAAAATCGCTTTTGGCGGCGTTGGCTTTCTCAGCGTCATCCCGGGTGCTTTTCAGTTCCAGCGCGGCGTGGGCGCGGATAACCACCTGTGCCAGCTGGTTGCCGACGTCGATCATGGTTTCTAAAAGAGCCGTGTCAGGCTCGGTGAGGTACGTGGAAAAAAATTCCAGCACATAACATACGTTGCCGTTCACGACGACAGGAAAGGCAAACCCCGCCTTGACACCCAGATTGGCCGCCAGCTTTCCACGCGGGAAATTGGGGTCTTTTGAAAGATCGGAGATCCATGCCGGCGCATGTTTTTCCCATACCCGGCCCGGCAGGCCCTTTCCCAGGGCGAGCGGGGTGATCTCGGTAACCTCCATAAAGGTTTTAAAGCGTTTTTTATCGTTCACATGCCACAACCCGGTAGGCCGCAACAGCCGGGCTTCGTCTTCGGGTTCCAGAACATAGGCGTGGCCTACCGGCCATTTCATGAATTCGCACACGAGCTTCAGGCATTTTTCGACGGCCAACTCCGTGTTCGTGGCGCTATTAGCGGTGGCGGCGACGCTACGCAGGAGCGTTGTTTCACGCTCAGCCCGTTCGGTGCTTGCAAGATTGCGGTATAGAAACGTGAACAGCGCGATAAGGCCCAGAAAAGCGACGCCGCTGGAATAGATCACCAGTTTTTTCTTCAGCTGGTATCTTTCGTTGCGGGCTTTCAGAAGATCAAGGAAAGCCTCCGAGGTTTTGTCGTAAAGTCCGTCATAGAGGGCAATCAGATCGGTAGCTTGTTTGAACGTTTCGGAGGTTGATAAATCGTTCACATGATCAACAAGCATGGCTTCAATGTGCTTCTGGAATTTTTCCAACGCTGGCCGAATGGTTTGGTTGTTATAGTCCACATAGACTCCAAAGCCCGGATTGGCGTGGAGGGCGCGCATCAGCGCGTTTTTCATGTTATCTCTCAGAACATCCAATCCGTTATGCAGGGCCTGAAGCTGTTGAACCTGCGCCGCGGGCCACCGCGCCGACGTTTTTCCAGAAGCCAGCAGCCCCGCCGTTATGCCGCGTATTTTTGCCGTGGTTTCCACGATCTGAGGCATGATGTTTACGGCAACATCGGCCAGATGATCGCTATCCACTTGCGGATCAATGGATAGGTTACTTTTGTCGGCAAGATTTTCCATAAAATCGGTCAAAGATGATATAATTTCGGAATACTGCGCGAATTCTTCTTCTATCGGCAGGATGTTCGTGGCCATGATCGATAGAACGCGCTGTTTGATACGGTCCCATTCTGGTCCGGCCGCTATCTTGTCTTCATCCTGTTGATTGAAGTGGTCGATCTCGGCAATCTTGCGCTCCACGGCCTCTTTTTTAATCTGCCGTTGGGCAGTAAAGTTTTTATCGCCTTGGCGAGTGATGTTGGTGAGCCCGCGCACTTCCTGCACGTTGATCAGGAAATCAATCAATACTTTATGGTGCCGGACGCCGTATTCTTCCCGTTCGGCGATTTGAATGTTTGAATTCAGCTCGTTAACCGATTGATAAATAATCACCACCAGCGGCAATGCCAACACCACGCTGCAACAGACCATCAGAAAAAGCCGGTGGAAAATGGAGAAGGTGAAAATGCACAACACCACACTGGTGACGGTGATTACGGCCAGCGCCAGAAACTCAAAATTCTGGCTGGCGCCGAAACGGCAATCGGCGAAAGGAATGAACACCGAAGCGGCCATGCCGGTGTAATGCATGCCGCAGATGGCGGCGCCCATGATCATGGCGGCCCCGATCTGCAACGGCAGGCGATACTTGCCCTTGTGCCGGGCCAAGGTGAAGGCGATCCACAAGGCGGCGCCCGAAGCGGTCACGGCGATCAGCACTGAAAGCGCGAAAAGACCAGGCGTATAGCGCAAAGAGGCATCCATCTGCATCGCCGCCATGCCGGTGTAATGCATGCCGCAAATGCCCAGGCCCAATAACAGGGCGCCCACCGCAATTTGAACCATGGAAAGCCGTTCGCGGCTGACAATGGCCAGCACCGCGTAGGCCACGGCCACGGCAATCAACATCGACAACAGGGTGAGAAACGGATCGTATTCCACCTGCATGCGCATGCGGTAGGCCAGCATCGCCACGAAATGCATGGCCCAAATGCCCGCGCCCATGGCGAAGGCCCCACCCCAATGCGTTAAACGTCTTTCGCGGGGATTAAATGCATTCACCAGCCGTTGCGCCAGGGCCAGAGCGGTGTAGGAAGCTAAACTTGCCACCACATAGGAAAAAACAACCAACAGAATGTTATAGGTTCCTGTTTCGGCGTTGGACGGTGGATGGGCGATAAAAAAAGATTCCAGCATGGGGAGGGGAGGCGGGAGGT
>JACQAB010000162.1 GCA_016195205.1 Pseudomonadota bacterium | reverse complement strand
TTCTTGATGGTCAGGTGCAGAAAGATCGTGCCGATCATGGCGAAAGGCAGCACCAGCCAAGCCAGCAGCCGCTGCGGATGCGTGAGGTAAGGAGAAAAATCGATGGGCATTTTGAAGCAATACGCCAGAAGCAACGCCGAGAAAACATTCGACGCGGCAAAAACAAGAAAATTGGTGGGGATCGAGACAAAGCGATAAATCTTGCCTTCCACCGCGTAAAGCAGGCCCCAGCCCAAAGCGGCAATCAACGGACAGAGAAGATAAAAGTTTGTTGTCATGGCCAAACCCTCTCCGTCACCCCCGCGAAGGCGGGGGTCCACGATAGGCCACAGGCAAGGCTGCTTGGCTTTTCGTGGATGCCCGCCTTCGCGGGCATGACACTTTGTTTGGTGGCGAGGGTTTGCTTCATGGTTAGTTGCGCAGGGGTTTGCCGGTTTCCAGCATGGTTTCGATGCGGGCGATGGAGTTCCAGTTATGGATCAGCTTCATGAAGCCCTGGAATTCAAGTTCATAGATCTCGTCTTCCGTAAGGGTTTTGATGATGTTGGTTTTGCCGCCGGTCAGCACCTCGCCCAGCACGCCGGCCACCACTTCGTCATGCGGCGTGACCTTGCCCAGCATTTTCATGGCGCCGATCACCATGTTCAGCGCCGCTTTTCCGGCGCGGCCCGGCAGGCGGTAGGTGTATGGCGTCGGCGGCTGGTAATTGACGCTGAGTTCCAGCGCGACTTGCTTGGCCTCGAACAGGCGGCGATCGGAATTCATCACGATGCGGTGCTTGCCATCCAGCAGGTAAAGCATGTCGCGCGCTTCAAACGCGGATTTGGAAATTTTGGCCATCGCCAGCTGTTCAAACACCTGTGCCAGCGCGGGCATTGGCCCCTTGCGCTGTTTGGGGTTGTTGTAGGCGCGGCCCAGCATCTGCACGCAGCCGCCCCAGCCCGGCATCACGCCCACGCCGGTTTCGACAAGGCCGGTGTAAAGTTCGGCATGCGCCACCACGGCGTCGCAATGCAGATGCGCTTCGCACCCGCCGCCCAGCGCCATGCCGTGAATCGAACCCACCACCGGAAAAGGCGCGCGGCGCATGGCGGCATAGGTTTTCTGGCCTTCGCGGACCAGCATCTCAATCGTTTCCCAGGAAGCGATGTTGATGGCGAACAGCGCCAGGCCCAGATTCGCGCCGACCGAGAAGTTGGACGATTCATTTAGTGCATGCGCCCGTCGCGCACGGTGTAGAAGCCCTTGCCCGCGGCTTTTTCCAGCAGCGGCGGCACGGGCTTGCCTTCGGCTTTCAGCCGGGCGGCGAACCAGTCGGCGCCCAGGCGATCGAGCAGCTGAAACGGCCCGTCGCCCCAGTTGTAGCCCAGGCACATGGCCTGATCGACGGCGATAATGTTTTCGGCAATCTGCGGCACCAGGGAGGCGGCATAGCTGAGCCCGTCGCGCAGCACGCGCCAGGCATATTGGGAAATTTTATCCTTGCCCTCGCAGAGCAGGCGCAGATTTTTTCCGGCGATTTCCAGTTGCGGCAGTTTGGATTCAGAAGCTTTACGATAGCTGCCGTCAGTCAGGTTCACGGCCTCTTTTACTTTTCCACCGCCCTCGCGGTTGAGGCGGTAAAAACCGCCCTTGCCCTTGCGGCCGGTGTAGCCGTCGGCGATCATTTTCTGAAACAGCGGAACGTCACGATGCAGAACCCGGTAGGCGTCGTCTTTCGGCAGCGTGGCTAGGAAGCTTTTGGCAATCAGCGGCATGAGGTCGAGGCCGACCAGATCGATGAGGCCAAACACGCCGGTTTTGGGCATGTTCACCGGCTTGCTGAGCACGGCATCGGCTTCCTCAACCGTTAAACCCAGATCGATGGCGACCAGCACGGCGGCTTCCATCCAATAGGTGCCGATGCGGTTGGCGATGAAGCCGGGCGTGTCTTTGGCGTCCACCACCCCCTTGCCCAGTTTGACGTCGCATACTTCGCGCATCAGCTTGATATGCGCCGGATCGGTTTTCGGCCCGGCCACCAGTTCCAAGAGGCGCATGTAGCGTGGCGGGTTGAAGAAGTGGGTGATCAGGAAATCGCGCGCAAAAGCTTCCGACTGGTTGCGGGTGAGCGTGTCGAGCGGAATGGTGGAGGTATTCGAGGAAATGATCGAACCCTTCTTGCGCGCGCCGTCAATTTTTTTGTACAGGTCGGATTTGATGGCGGGGTTTTCAATCACCGCTTCGATGATCCAGTCGGCCTCGCCCAGCTGCTTCAAATCGTCGTGCAGGTTGGCGGGGGTGACGCGCTTGACGAAATCCCTGTGCATGAAGGGCGCGGGATCCATGGTTTTCATGCGGTCCAGCGCGCCCTTGGCCAGCTGGTTGGGGTCCGATGCGCCATCGGGCACGATGTCCATCAGCACCACCTCGAACCCGGCATTGGCCAGATGCGCGGCGATCTGGCTGCCCATCACGCCGGAGCCAATGACGGCGGTTTTCTTAATCGAATCAACCATCTTTTCTCCATCAGGGGGCTGAGGGGCTTGGGGACTAGGGGACTCAGATGCAATTTTCAACCGAGCCCCCGAGCCCCCTAGTCGCCTAGCCCCTCATAAAGCTTCCAGAATCATCGCAATTCCCTGCCCGCCGCCGATGCATTGCGTGGCCAGGCCGAATTTCTTTCCTTCGCGCTGAAGCAGCGCCGCGACTTTTCCGGCAATGCGCGCGCCGGTGGCGCCCAGCGGATGGCCCAGCGCAATGGCGCCGCCGTCGAGGTTGATTTTCTTTTCGTTCAATCCCAGGTCGCGGATGCAGGCGATGGATTGCGAAGCGAAGGCTTCGTTGAGTTCAATAATGTCGATGTCGGACACGCCAAGGCCGGCGCGTTCCAGGGCTTTTTTGGTGGCGCCCACCGGGCCGATGCCCATGATTTCCGGATCGCAGCCGCAGATGGCGAAGGATTTAATGCGCGCCAGCGGCTTCAGCCCGGCTTTGCGCGCATAGTCTTCGGAAGTCACCAGCGTGGCCGCCGCGCCGTCGGTCAGCGGGGAAGCCGTTCCGGCGGTCACCGAGCCTTTTTCATCAAACGCCGGCTTCAGTTCGGAAAGCTTTTGCTGCGTGGTGCCTTCGCGGATGCAGCCGTCTTGCGACACCGTAACGCCGTCGATGGTGATGGGAATGATCTCGTCCTTGAATTTTCCGGCGGCCCGAGCGGCGGCGGCCTTTTCCTGCGAGCGCACGGCGAATTCTTCCTGCGCCGAACGGCTGATTTTATATTTCTTCGCCACGTTCTCGGCGGTTTGGCCCATGCCCATATAGGCGCCGGGCAATTCTACCGCCAGGTCGGGATGCGGCAGGGGGTTGAAGCCGGTCATCGGCACGCGGCTCATGCTTTCCACGCCGGCGGCCAGATAAACCTCGCCGGCATTGAGGACGATGGAACCCGCGGCGATTTCAACCGCCTGCATCGATGAGCCGCAGAAGCGGTTCACGGTGGCGCCGCCAATCTGCTGCGGCAGCTTGGCCAATTGCACCACCAGGCGGGCGAGGTTCAACCCCTGCTCGCCCTCGGGGAAGGCGCAGCCCAGAATAAGATCTTCGATGTCGTTGACGTTCACCCCGGTTTTTTTGATCAGGCCCAGCAGGGTCTGCGCGGCGATGTCATCGGGGCGGAAGCCGGCCATCTCGCCCTTGTTGGCAAGGGTGAAAGGCGAACGTGCGTATCCGGCGATAACGGCGTTTTTCATGGCGGAACCCTAAACCATTTTGTCATGCCCGCGAAGGCGGGCATCCATCTAAAAAAGCTTTTGTAAGATGGACCCCCGCCTACGCGGGGGTGACATGAAAGAGAGGCTAAAGATACTGAGAAACTTCTCACCAAAGTGTGAAGGAACCCGGCGGGTGGGGCAAGCCAGCCGCCACATTGTTCGTGTTGAATACGGAATGATTATGGACCCGAGCGATAAAGCGTCAGAACTACGGGCGCGCCGCGCGCGTAATTGAAACCTTTAACTTCGGCGAATTTCTGAACGTGGCCGCCCACGCGCTCCAGTGTTTCCTTGAAAGAAGGGATTTGTTTTTCATCCAGCGCGACGGTGAGGCACGGATCGGCGGTCAGCGCCAGGGCGGCGTCATCCCCGCGCCCGAATTTGGTATCGGGCGGGGTGAGGAAAACCAGGCTGGGCTCGGCAAAGCCCGCGGCGAAAAGCGGCGTGGTGCTGCAATCGCCGGGAGGCTCGGCCAGTTTTTCGGCGAGGCGCGCCGAAGGAAACAGGCTGGGCATGTCGATGAACAGAAATCCGAACAGCGCGAAAATCAGCGCCGCGCCGGAAAGACCCAGAGGCAAAATCACCAGCCGCCGCTGGTCGCGGCGCAGCAGCTGGATGGTGGCCAGCGCCAATCCCAAAGCCAGCCCGCCGAAGAAGATGGGAAAAAAGAAAATCTGGCTTTCCACAAAAACCGGCATCACCGCCGGCACTAGGCACAGGACCAGCGACAACGCCGTCCATAGAATGAATACAACGGCCTGCCACAGGGGATGCGGGCGTCCTTCATGTTCCCGGCAGGAAAGCCAAGCTGCCGCGGCCAGCGCCAGCGCGGGCGCGGCGGGCAGCACATCTTGCGGCAGTTTGACCGGAAGGATTTCGAAAAGCAGGTAAACCGGCAAGGCCCAGGCGATCAAAAAGCGCAAAGTCGGCTCGGCCCGCATGCGCCACAGCCAGGGCAGCGCCAGCCAGATGACCAGCGAGGCAGGCCACAACGCGCCCCATGACAAAAGCGTATGCACCCCCGGTGGCGCCCAGTGGGATTTTTTCTCCTGCCACAGGCGGACAAGCAGATCATGCGCCGGAATGTCGTGCAGCGGCAGGGCGGCGTGCAAAATCCAGGGCAGCATGACCAGCAGCGTTAACGGTATGCCCAGCACCGGGCGCAGCGCGCGC
The DNA here is from genome assembly GCA_016195205.1 of Pseudomonadota bacterium. Taxonomy (GTDB): domain Bacteria; phylum Pseudomonadota; class Alphaproteobacteria; order UBA9219; family RGZA01; genus JACQAB01. Next base: position 1,378 of record JACQAB010000162.1, on the reverse strand, counting down.
AGCCATCCCAAAGGTTCGCCCATCACGCGCATTGCCAGCGGCAGACCGATAACGACCACCAGAATGGCCGGGCCTTTCAGCACCAGCCCCAGGCCCAGCGCCAGCCAGAACAAAAGGAAGTCTTTGCGTTTCAGCGTGCGGGCGGAATTCTGGCGCGAATAGGTTTTGGCCAGTACCATCACGCAGGTCAAAACGCAGGGCAGCAGCGCGGCATCGGCAATCGCCAGTCGCGCCTGCACATTCGCCAGCAGCGTGGCGCTGAACAGGACCGCCGCTATCAGCCCGGCGCGCGCGCCGAACAGCCGCGCGCCGATCACCCCGGTCAGCAGCACGGAAAGCAGCGTGGCCAGCAGCGAGGGCAGGCGGTAAAGCCCGATGATCTCGGAGGCGTGTTCGGTGCTCAGCGCCTGCACCAGTTTCACGGTGCCGGCCTGCAGCCAGTAGATGCCGGCGGGTTTAGTACGGGTGTCGGGAAAGCCGGTATCGGCCCAGTTGCCGGTGTCGACAATCTGCCGCGAGGCCAGCGCCACGCGCGCCTCGTCGCGGTCGATGGGCGGCAGGGAAAACAGCCCCGGCAGGAAAAGGCAAAAGCTGGCCAGCAGCAAAACGCCCGCGGCCGCCAGGCTCAGGCGCTTTTCATGGGGGAAGAGGATTTTCTCTATGACAGAGAACATGCTTGGAACTTAGAAGGGGCTAGGGGGCTAAGGGACTCGGGGGCTAAGAATAAAGTCACCCAGCCCCTAAGCCCCTGAGTCCCCTAGCCCCTAAATTTAAGCGGCAGATTTCTTGCTTTGCAATGCGCCGTCGCGCATCTCGACGATTTCAGAGAGGCGTTCGGTCACTTCCGCGGGCACTTCCTCGGGCCCAGTGACGGCCGCCGCCAGCTCCACCGCCGCCTTGTGCAGGACGGGCTCGGCGTCGTTGGGGACCTCAAGGGCGTCTTTCACCAGCCCGCACAGGGCTAGGTAAACGGAGGGCGACAGGTTCATACGCATGATCTTTTCCTGAACAACGGCCTAAACGCCGTTTGATTCTTTTTCCATCTTCAGTCTATCCCGCTTTCATGAAAGCAAAAACACCGTTAAGCCTCTGTAAACCATGAAACTAAAAAAAACATGAAACAAGCATTAACCATTCCAGATACGGAAAAAGCTTGTGTTTACCGGCTTTTTCTCAAAAGCGCCGTGCGCATGCGCAAAAGGATGATCGCCGCGCAAAGTAAAAATCCCGCGCCGGTCATCAGGAACAGGGGCGCCAGCATGGTGGGGTGAATGGTGGGCCCGGCCTTGCGGAAAATGCTCTCGCCCTGATGCAGCGTGTTCCACCAATCTACCGAGAATTTCACGATCGGCAGGTTGATCAGCCCCAGCAATAACAG
>JACQAB010000147.1 GCA_016195205.1 Pseudomonadota bacterium | reverse complement strand
TTGAGTATCCGGCAAAAACGGTAACCGTACGGTGACCACCGCCTGCGCGGCAAGGCCTTCGCCGCGGCCGGTGAAGCCCAAGCCTTCGGTGGTGGTGGCCTTGATGCCGATGCGGTCGGGAGAAAGTTTCAGAAGCTCGGACAAACGCTTGATCATCGCCACGCGCTGCGGGCCGATTTTGGGACGCTCACACATAAACGTGATGTCGATATGGCTCACCGCGCCACCCTTTTGGCGCAGCAGGTCTACGGCATGCTGCAAGAATCGCGCGCTATCCACGCCTTTCCATTTCGGATCAGAGGGCGGGAAATGCACGCCAATATCGCCCTCGCCAATAGCACCCAGAATAGCGTCGGTCAGGGCATGCAGCCCGGCATCGGCATCGGAATGGCCTTCCAGACTTTGGTCATGCGCGAAAGTATGGCCGCACAGGGTGATCGAGTTGCCGGGCGCGAAGCGATGCACATCAAAGCCAAAGCCCGTGCGCACATCCGGCAGCGCGCCCATGCCCAGCAGGCGGCGCGCACGGTCAAGATCATCGGGGTTGGTCAATTTCAGATTGTCCGGGTTGGATGGAATAAGCGTGACGCGCATGCCGGCATGTTCGGCCACGGCGGCATCGTCAGTGAAAGCACGGCCCTGCACGCTGCGATGCGCTTCCAGAATGGGCGAGAAGCGAAATCCCTGCGGCGTATGCGCCTGCCACAAATTGGTGCGGTCGATGGTTTCCTTGATGATGTCGTTTTCGCCGCGTTTCAGCGTGTCTACCAGCGGTTTGGCGGCTATGGCGGCATCATGCGTGTCCAAAGCCTCGCGCACGCGCTGGATGGTTTCGGCATCAATCAGGGGGCGGGCGGCGTCATGGATCATCACCAGTTGCGGTTTCTGTTTTTCAATCGCCTCAAGGCCCAGGCGAACGGAATCTTGTCGCGTGGCGCCGCCCTGAATGGGTTCAGGCAGCTCAAGCCCGTTGATGGCCGCGTCATACAACAGGCGGTGCTTGTTGTTGATCACCACCTGCACGCCGCTGACGGCGGGATGGCGCAAGAACGCCAGCACCGAACGGCGCAGAATGGGGCTGCCGGCCAGATCTTGATATTGCTTGGGGATGGCTCCGCCAAAACGCTCGCCTTCGCCGGCGGCCACGATGAGCGCGATGCAGGGGGTCATTCGCTTACGCTTCTGGAACAAGAGGCCGGGCGCGGCGTGTGTGCGGTGGGTTACTTCCCCGTTGTCGGGCGACTGCTTCTCGCGTACGCGCCTCTACCGCCCTTGTAATTCTGCTTAACTCTTGTATGCTGGCATTCATGTCCGCAACGGCCTGCCGCACGCCTGGGGGATGATGCTCGGCACTTGGCAATGGGAGGGAGGGCCAACATATCCATCGGCGGCCAGTTGCGGCTGGGACCACATTAAATTGCCAAGTGCACGTTCCAGAATTTCTCGGGTTCCAGCAATTTGCTGCTCACTTCCACTCATTTGCTGATCACGGAATCCAATAGCGGGCAACTCCGGATAGCAGATGACGTCCGGGTCAAAATTCCTGGAATAGTTGTAGCTCGTGCCTACCTGCATGTAATTCCTATGCTTTCTCCTTGAATGTATAGAACCTTGCGCGTTTTTTTTCGATAGGATAGTTTATCCCCACTTCATCCCCTTGAAATTTATGTGTTTTGTCGACCCGAATGGATCAGCCGCGCCTCAAACCAATCTGCATAGGAAATGTGCAGATTGACGACCCCGTGATCCTCGCCCCCATGTCTGGGGTGAGCGATACGCCGTTCCGCGCGCTGGTGAAGTCATACGGGGCGGGGATGGTGGTTTCGGAAATGATCGCCAGCCAGGCGGTGATCCGCGAAAACCGCAAAACCCTGAAAATGGCTGAGCGCGCGCCGGGCGATTATCCCATGGCCGTGCAGCTGGCCGGCTGCGAGCCCGAGGTGATGACGGAGGCCGCCAAGCTGAACGAAGACATGGGCGCCGATATCATCGACATCAACTTTGGCTGCCCGGTGAAGAAGGTGGTGAACGGCCATGCCGGATCATCGCTGATGCGTGATGAAGCCCATGCCGCCAAAATCCTTTCTGCCACGGTGAATGCCGTGAAAATTCCCGTCACGCTGAAAATGCGCATGGGCTGGGATCATCAGAACCTGAACGCGCCGCGCCTGGCGCAAATCGCGCAGGAGTGCGGCATTAAAATGGTTACGGTGCATGGCCGCACGCGTTGTCAGTTCTATAACGGCCGGGCCGATTGGGCGTTTATCCGCCAAGTGAAGGAGGCCGTTTCCATTCCGGTCATTGCCAACGGCGATATTTTAAGCCTCAAAGATGTGGATACCGCGCTGGAGCAATCGGGCGCCGATGGGGTGATGATCGGTCGCG
>JACQAB010000001.1 GCA_016195205.1 Pseudomonadota bacterium | reverse complement strand
TCTGATTTCTGATTTCTGATCTCTGATTAACGCTTGCTGTACTGGAAGCGGCGGCGGGCCTTGACGCGGCCGTATTTCTTGCGCTCCACCGCACGCGGGTCACGCGTGAGGAGGCCGGCCTTCTTCAGCGGGTTGCGCAGATCGGGTTCCAGATAAGTCAACGCACGGGAAATACCGTGCTTCACGGCGCCGGCCTGGCCGGACAAGCCACCGCCGACCACCGTGCCCTCAACATCATACAAACCGATGCGGGCGATGACCTTGAACGGCTGGTCGACGATCATCTGCAGCACGGGGCGCGCGAAATAAACCTTCACGTCGCGGCCGTTGATGGTGACCTTGCCCTTGCCGGCCTTGACCCAGATGCGGGCCGAGGCGTTCTTGCGGCGGCCGGTGGCATAGGCGCGGCCCTTGCCGTCCACGCGGGTTTTCGGCTCGCGCGCGGGTTCTTCCTTCTTGGGGCGAAGGGCTTCGATTTCGGTAATGGCCTTGATTGCAGCGGTCATTGAGCGCGGCTCCTTTTATTCTTCGGATTGGCAGCGGCAATATCAAACTTCACGGGGGACTGCGCCTCATGCGGGTGGGCCGTGCCCTTGTAAACACGAAGATTAGTCATCTGCTTGCGCGCCAGGGGGCTTTCCTTGGGCAGCATGCGTTCCACCGCCTTCATGATGGCACGTTCCGGATATTTGCCGGAAAGGATGGAGCCCATGCTGCGTTCCTTCACGCCGCCGGCATAACCGGTGTGATGGTAGAGCACGCGATCGGTCATTTTCTTGCCGGTCAGCTTCACCTTCTCGGCGTTGATGATCACCACGTTGTCGCCGCAATCCACGCTGGGCGTGTAGGTGGGCTTAGTTTTGCCGCGCAAGATCAGGGCGACGGCGGCAGCCAGGCGGCCGAGGATCACGCCTTCGGCGTCGATGAGAATCCACTTTTTCTGCTTCGGCGCGTCTTCCTTGCGCATGGAATAACTGGTCATGTTTTCATCCTGTTTAATGAAGGGCGTTTTATAGGGGGTCGCGGGGGTTTAAGTCAAGGAAAACCGCGGGTTTTCTTATGTGGTATTATAATACCGCTTTAACCGGTTTCCTTAAGGATCCACGCGGCATAGGCCTCGTTCAGCTGCTGCACCGGCAGAGCGGCGATGCATGGAATTTTGTAGGAATGCAGGGCGCGCGCGCGAGCAGCCACCCGGTCATAATGCGCGGCGCGGGTTTTGGCGATGAGCAGGGCCTCATTCGCCTCTTCCACCTTGCCTTCCCAGTGATAGATGGAATGCGGGCCGTTAAACACATTGGCGCAGGCGGCCAAGCGTTCTTCCACCAGCGCGCGGCCGATTTTCTTTGCTTCATCGAGTGAAGAGCACGGGATGTAGATGAAAATAATCTCAGAAGCGCCGGGCATCAGGGTTTTAAATGGAAGGGATTTGTTTTTTGGTAAACGACCAGCGGCGGCGGGAGGGTGGCCATTTTTGTAATCAGGTTATCCACCGTGTTGGCAAGCTGGCGCTGGTAAATTTCCTCAAGCGTCAGGAAACGGTTCTTGAAAGCGCGGTCTTTCATCGACAAATACTTCTGCCCGGTTTCGCTTTCCGCCAGGCTCACCATATTCTCAAGCTGTTCGGCGGTGAATTCGTTGGCGAGCATGATCCTGAGGTTTTTTTCCACAATATCGGGCGAAATGGCGTGCAGCGAGTCCCCCTGAATGGCGTAATCGGCCTCCTGCAGGCGCAGCAGACCGGCCAAGCGCCCCGCCAGGGGCTGGCGCACGGCCAGGTCATGCTTGGGCTGGGTTTCCACTGACGCTGCGAAACGCACGAAGTTAGAAAAGCTAAGCGGAAAATCGAAAAACTGCGGGCGGGAAAGATAAAACTCTTTTAACGTCACCATCTCTTCGGAAGTAAGTTCGGTTTTAAAAGCCTGGCGTTCTTCCTCTTCCATGCGTGAAGCCATGTGGTCTTTATCGTCCTGCACGGTGCGAGTAAAATCATTCAACAGGGTTTGATAAAGGCTTACATACTCGGCGGTAAGCTCATCAAACGTAAGCGGCGCGGCATAATTCTGGGCAATGGCCGGAATGCGGTTCACTTCGTTCAGATAATAATCCTGCAGCTGCAGGATATAAAACTTGCGCAGCACCTTATCAATCTGGGCCAGGTCATTCCTTAATTCATCGTCATGATACAGATAGGGCAGCGCCTGCACCGCCGCGGAAGACCATTGCGCGAAGGCGGGCGTTAGCGCCGCGAAATAAATGAACAGGATAAGAAAAAACCGCTGGATCATTTGCTTTTGCCCTCGAATAGCCCCGCATACTGGCCATAACCCTGTTCGGCCAGCTTTTCCTTGGGGATAAAGCGCAGGGACGCGGAATTGATGCAGTAGCGCAGCCCGCCTTTATCGCGCGGGCCGTCGTCAAACACATGGCCCAGATGCGACTGGCCGTGGGCCGAGCGCACCTCGACCCGCGTCATGCCAAACGCGCTGTCTTTCTTCTCGCTGACATTCGCGGCTTCCAGCGGCCTGGTGAAGCTGGGCCAGCCGGTGCCGGAATCGAATTTGTCGGTCGAGGCAAACAACGGCTCCCCCGACACCACATCCACATAAATGCCGTCGGCATGGTTGTTCCAGAACTCGTTGCGGAAGGCCGGCTCGGTCCCCTCTTCCTGCGTGACATGGTATTGCTCAGGGCTGAGATGCTTCACCGCCTCGGGCGTTTTGGCATAGGTTTTCGCAGGCATGGTTTTGTCTCCTTCCGAAGCGTGAAGCGGGAGGGTGAAGAGAAGGGCGATGAGGAAAAGAAGAATTTTCATGACTTCAGCCTACAACAGGAATGAGGCTACAAATAGCATTCTTCGATCCTTGACTTCCTTTCGAAAATATGTATAATTATACATATAAACCTGGACCAGAAATGCCAAGAAAATCGGTAACCAGCCGGGAAATCATCAAAGCCCTTAAAGGCAAGGGCTGGAGGCTGGTGAAAACGCGCGGATCTCATCATCAATTCAAGCATCCAGCCATTCCCGGCCGGGTCACGGTGCCGCACCCGAAAAAGGACTTGCCCTGGGGCACCGTGAAATCAATTCTCAAACAGGCGGAAATGATGGAAGAAGAGATTTAGGAGAATAAAATGACCAATTACATCGCCCTGCTGCACAAGGCCAAAAAAACCTATGGCATTATGTTTCCCGATTTCCCCGGTTGCGTGAGCGCGGGGAACACAGTTGAGGAAGCCCTGCGCGAAGGGGCCGAGGCGCTTTCCCTGCATGCCGAAGGCCTCTTACAAGACGAAGGCAAAATTCCCGAAGCGCGCACGCTTGAAGAAATCAAGGCCGCGCGCGAAAACTGGATTGACTGGGACGGCGCGATGGTGGCCGTGGTGCCGCTGCTGCCGCCGCCGGGCAAGAAAGTGCGCGTGAGCTTTACGATTGATCAAAATCTTCTCACGCGCGTGGACGCCGTAACGAACAACCGCAGCGGATTCTTCGAACGTGGAGCGCAGGAATTGCTGGATAAGTAATGACTTGTCACCCGTAGTCCTTACCATACAACGCATGAAAGGGCGAAAAATGGTCGGAACGGCGGGATTTGAACCCGCGACCACTTGCCCCCCAGACAAGTGCGCTACCAGGCTGCGCTACGTTCCGTGCCCTTTGGAGGGCTGGTTATAGCGAAAAGGATCGAGTGGGGCAACCAGCCCTAAAACGTCATCCTGGAAGCCGCGAGGCTATAGCCGAGCGGCTATCCAGGATCTCTTTGAATGGAGAGGGATCCTGGATAACCCTCAAAGCTGCGCTTTTCGGGTTTCCAGGATGACGGAATAGATTGTTAATTCGAACCACCGCGCAGCATTTCACGCAGGGTTTTCAACTCATCCAGAATGCCGCGCAACTCGGTCTTAATGGCTGGGGTCAATTTCGAGGCATTCAGGGTTTTTTTATCGGCCGGTTTGGCCGCGGGGTCTACCCGCATGGGCGGTGCCGGGTTTTCGAGCTGGTCATGAATTTCGCTGACGGCGCTTAAGCCGCGCGCCACGGCATTGCCTTCCGCCGGTGCGGTTTCAAGCGGCGCGGCGGCTTCAGAGGCATTTTCGCCGAACGCGTCGTCAAAATCCTCGGGCGGAATTTCCTGCGCCACTTCGTCGGCCATGTCGCGGCGATAGGCCTGGAATGAGGGGGTGTTTTCCGAGACGCTGCTGCGGCCTTCCTTCAACAGGCGCTGCACGCCCTTGATGGTATAGCCCTGCTTGTACAGGTAGTTTTTGATGCTGACCAGCAATTGGATATCTTCGGGGCGGTAATAACGCCGCCCGCCGCC
>JACQAB010000148.1 GCA_016195205.1 Pseudomonadota bacterium | reverse complement strand
TTTTCTTCGCTTCATTGAACGCGCCCGCACTGAAATGCTGCGCGCCATCGATGCCTCGCACGCGGCCATGATGCACGAAACCAAAACCCAGTTCGTGGTGCGCCGCTGCGTGCTGGATTACCTGAAACCCGCCCATCTTGATGAAGAACTAACCGTGCGCTCGGACATTCTGGAATGCGGCGGCGCGTCGCTTTCTTTGCAACAAGAGGTGTGGCGCGGCAACACGTTGCTGGTGCGTGCCGAAATCGGGCTTGCGTGCATCAACGGAAACAGCGAGCCTTGCCGTATTCCAGCCGCAATTCGCGGGAAAATTGATGCTTTCATTGGCGCATCGATGAAAGCATCACCCCGGGCTTGACCCGGGGTCTCTATCTCAGGAGCTACGATCTATGGAACCACAAGTGACCACCCCTATCAGCCGGATCGACCTGCCGGGTTCCGTGGCGCATATGGATTTTTCGCCCGTTGGTCTGTTCATGCATGCCGACATCGTGGTGAAAGCGGTGATTTTGGTGCTGCTGGTGGCCTCGATCTGGAGTTGGGCGGTGATCTTGCAAAAATCTTTCCGCCTGAAGCGCCTGAAAGACAAAGCCGTCTATTTTGAAGATCGCTTCTGGGCCGGCGGCGCGCTGGACGATCTTTACAACAAAATCAACGGCCGTCCGAACGACCCGATGACCGCCGTGTTCTGCGCCGCCGTGAAAGAACTGCGCTCTGCCGCCGAGAAAGGCCTGTTGGCCACCGCCGCCATGCGCGCCAGCCTGCTGCAACGGATCGAGCGCGTGGTGAATGTCACCATCGGGCGCGAGTTGACCAATGTTCAGCGTCATATGACGTTCCTGGCCTCGGTGGGTTCCACCTCGCCCTTCGTAGGATTGTTCGGCACGGTGTGGGGCATCATGGCCAGCTTCACCTCCATCGCCCATGCGCAGAACACCAGCCTGGCCGTGGTGGCGCCCGGCATCGCCGAGGCCCTGTTTGCCACTGCCATCGGGTTGTTGGCCGCCATTCCCGCCGTGCTGGCCTATAACAAGTACAACAGCGAGATTTCGAAATACGCCGAGCGCCTGGATTACTTCGGCAACGACCTGATCGCCACCATTTCCCGCAATCTGGAGAGCATGTAATGGCGATGATGAGTTCGTCACGCGGAGGCTTTCGCGGACGCCGCCGTGGCGGCCCGCAGGCCATGAGCGACATCAACGTCACGCCGCTGGTGGATGTGATGCTGGTGCTGCTGGTCATTTTCATGGTCACGGCGCCTTTGCTTTCGGTGTCCATTCCGGTCGACCTTCCCAAAACAGAAGGCAAGAATATTTCCGCCGATAAGCAGCCGCTGGTCATCACCATCACCGCGAGCAGCGAGATTTATCTTCAGGAAACGCGCGTGAAATTCGAAGCGCTGGTGCCAAGGCTTCAGGCCATGCAGGGCGTGGACCCCGACATGCGCATTTTCGTGCGCGGCGACCGCTCACTGACTTATGGGCGCATCATGGAAGTGATGGGCGCCCTTTCCAGCGCGAACTTCAAACACGTGGCGCTGGTGGCCGATCTGCCGAAACAAAAATAGACAGACGACAGTGGACAGACAACGGAAAAATAGTTCTCAAAAATTTTTCTATTCTGTCCACTGTCTACTGTCGACTGCCGTCTGAAAATGAGAAAATACCTCATCCTTTCCACGCTTTTGCATCTGCTGCTGTTTCTGGTGGTCTGGCTTGGCTTGCCGCGCTTTCCGCGGCCGATCCCAGAACCGATGCAGATCATCCCGGTCGACATCGCCGATCTGGCCGACGTCACCGCCGTAAAAAAAGCTCCGCCCGAAAAAGCCGAGCCAAAACCGGAACCCAAGCCCGAACCTCCGAAACCGCCTGAGCCGCCCAAGCCGCCGCCCGCGCCGGAACCTGAATCAAAACCACAGGCCAATAAAGCGGAAGAAAAGGCCGAGCCGTTACCCATTCCCAAACCGACACCGCCCAAGCCTGAACCGCCAAAACAGGATGCGCTGGCCAGCATCCTGAAAAATGTTTCCAAAATGAAACAGCAGGAGAAAACCCCGCCGCAGGAACAGCCCACGCCACAAACAGAGCCCGCGCCCGCCCCCACGACGCCACAAGTTCCTGCTACGGCTGAGCGCCTTACCACCAGCGAGGAGGATGCCCTGCGCCGTCAGCTGGCTCAGTGTTGGAATGTGCCGGTGGGCGCGCGCGATGTTCAGAATATGTCGGTCGATATCTACATCTCGATTAATGCCGACCGCACGGTGCGCACCGCCGTGGTGGTGGACCAGGCGCGCATGGCGACGGATCCCTTTTTTCGCAGCTTTGCCGAGTCGGCTTTACGCGCTCTTTATAACCCGCGCTGCAGCCCCCTTGCCTTGCCGCCGGAAAAATACCAACAATGGCAAGACACGCTGATCACCTTCAATCCCAAGGACATGCTCTGATGACCGCGATTTTTGACAATCTTTCAGCTAATCAAAACTTTCCTCTCCCCTTGGGGGAGCCGCCTACGCCTTCGGCTACGGCGGGCCGGGCGCGCTCGCCGCGCCGGAGCGTAAGCGGAGGCGGGAGGTTGCAAAAACCTGGGCTTAGCGCGCCAGCGAAGCAATTACCACAGGCACGGTGGCGCGCTAAGCCCTTGGTTTTTGCTGGTGAGGGGTTCAAGCCAAAAGATAACCTGTTTCTTCTGGCAACCCCTCCCCTAACCCCTCCCCCCAGGGGAGGGGAATTCAGTTTCGCAAAGCTGAGAGGCTTCTCTTCCCTTTTTATATTCCCTCTATTTCTCATCCTAGCTTTTTTTGCCCAACCTGCTCACGCCCTTTTGAAAGTGGATGTCACCCAAGGCGTAGTGGAACCCATTCCCATTGCCATTTCGCCTTTTCTTGGCCGGGACGGCAACGCCGCCAAAGCCGCCGAAAACCTGGTACAGGTGATTTCGCAGGATCTGGAGCGCTCGGGCTTGTTCGCCCCGCTGGATCCGCACAGCTTCGTTCAGGACAGCGAAAGCCTACAGGCCAGCCCGCGCTTTGCCGACTGGCGCGTGATTAATGCCCAGGCTTTGGTCAGTGGCGTGGTTGTGCCGCAAAGCGACGGCCGCCTGCGCGTGGAGTTCCGCCTGTGGGACATCTTCGCCGAGCAGCAGATGACCGGCATGGCCTATTTCACCGTGCCGCAGAACTGGCGGCGCATCGCCCACATCATCGCCGACGCCATTTACAAGCGCATTACCGGCGAAGACGGCTATTTCGACACGCGCATCGTTTATATTTCGGAATCCGGACCGGAAAACCACCGCATGAAGCGCCTGTCGATCATGGACCAGGACGGCGCCAATCACCGCTTCCTTACCGACGGGCGTACGCTGATCCTCACCCCGCGCTTTTCGCCCACGCTTCAGGAAATTACCTACCTCGCCTACTACAACAACCGGCCGCGCGTGTACCTGTTCAACATCGACAGCGGACGCCAGGAAGCCCTGGGGGATTTTCCGGGCATGACCTTCGCGCCGCGCTTCTCGCCCGACGGCAAGAAAGTGATTTTCAGCCTGATCGAGCAGGGTGGCGACAGCAATATTTTCGTGATGGATCTGCGCACGCGCCAGGTCTCGCGCCTCACCAACCACCCTTCCATCAACACCGCGCCGTCTTTCTCACCCAATGGCGGGCAGATCACGTTTGAATCCGACCGTGGCGGCAGCCAGCAGGTTTATGTGATGGACGCCAGTGGCGGCAATCTGCACCGCATCACCTTCGGCTCAGGGAAATACGGTACGCCAGTATGGTCGCCGCGTGGTGACTACATCGCCTTTACCAAGCAGAGCGGTGGAGAGTTTTCCATCGGCATCATGCGTCCCGACGGCAGCGGTGAACGCATTCTTACCTCGGCCTTTCACGCCGAAGGCCCCACCTGGGCGCCGAACGGCCGCGTGCTGATCTATTTCAAGGAACGGCCGGGCGCGGGCGGCAAAACGTCAAGGCTGTATTCGATCGACATCACCGGCCACAACGAGCGCGAACTAGTGACCCCGCTTGATGGTTCCGATCCCGCCTGGTCGCCGCTGATTCCCTGATTTTTCAACGCCGACTCTTGAACCATTAAAGTGATGGCTCATCACAACCGATGACGCGAAAGCTTCATAGCTGTTATCGCCGCCAATCACATCTTTACGTTTCGTATTCACAATGTTCTTATAAGCTATCCGTAAGGACACATTATTTCTCAACTCCAGACTTGTTTTTGCCGCTATTCCTGTCCATGTCTTTTTGCTATGAGGAATGGGCCGAAGCGAACGGCTCTGCCTTCGCCCATAACGACGCAAAAAGGGCTTAAAAGCCCATAACAAGGAGAATCAAAAATGCGCTTAAAGATGGCAAGCCTTATGGCGGCACTGCTGCTGGTTGCGGCCTGTGAATCGACCCCGAATGGTTCAACCGGAACTGCGAACAGCTCCGGCAGCACGATGGGTGGCAGCAGCGGCTCCGGCGTGGGCGCTGAAGCGCTGAAAAATCCGAATGCCAAACCCGGCTCGGCCGAAGATTTTGTCGATAACATCGGCGACCATGTTTTCTACGGCTTTGATTCCTCGGAATTGACTCCGGAAGACCAGGCCACGCTTGATCGCCAGGCTCAGTGGCTCAAGCAATACGGCTCGGTGAATGTCACCGTCGAAGGCCATTGCGACGAGCGCGGCACGCGTGAATACAACCTGGCCCTGGGCCAGAAGCGCGCCGACGCCGCCAAAAGCTATCTTGTCGCTGCAGGGGTCGCCGCCAACCGCGTAGAAACCATCTCGTATGGCAAAGAGCGTCCTGAAGTCACGGGCAGCAATGAAGACGCCTGGGCAAAGAACCGCCGCGCGGTGACGACGATCAAGTAAGCGCCGTTATTAGCTGTTTACAGAAGGCGCGGTGGGTTCATTCTCCCGCGCCTTCTTTTTTTATGTGTTTTTTGACATGATCCACGGGTCTTTACGGCGAACGCTTAACTTCTGAAGGTTTCCCATGTTCCTAACCCCCACGGTGCGTTTGCACCTTCTGCTTGCGGCTTTTTTCCTTGCCCTGCTTCCCGCAGCCGCCCCGGCTCAGGAAGATATCCGGCCTGGCGGGCCGCCCATGGCGCTGGCGCCCCCCATGCCGCAAGTTTCGGCCACCGATCTTCAGATGCGCCTCAACGCGCTGGAAACCCAGTTGCGCAACGTGACCGGCGAGCTGGAACGCGTGCAATACCTGAACAATCAGTTACAGCAGAATATACAGCGCATGAATGCCGATATGGATGGGCGCTTCCACATGCTGGAGCAGCGCGTGGGGGCGCAGGAGTCGTCGCCCCGCCCTTCGGCGCCCATCGCTTCGCCGGTAGGCATTCCTCCTTCTTCTCCGTCACCCATTACCACCATGCCCACACCGGGGTCGCCGCCCCCCACGCAGGTGCAGGGTGCGATTGACGCGCCGGAACCCCTGGCAGAACCCAGCCCGCATGTTTTGGGCACGCTTTCATCGCAGGGGCCTCCGCCCGGCGATCCACAAGCCTTGTATGATCAGGCGTTTCAGTCGCTACGTCAGGCCCGTTATGACGAGGCCGAAAGCCGCCTGCATGATTTTCTAAAAAATTTTCCCAAGCACAAACTGGCCGAGAACGCGCATTACTGGCTGGGGGAAACCTATTATGTCCGTGGCAAGTTTCAGGAAGCTGCCGTCACTTTCGCCGAGGGCTTCCAGAATTTTCCCAAGGGCACGAAGGCGCCCGACAATCTGCTGAAGCTGGCCATGTCGCTGGGGTCGATCGACAAGAAGAAAGACGCCTGCGACACCCTGGCCGCGCTGAAGCAGCGCTTCCCTAACGCTTCCGCCATCATTCGCAACCGCGCCGAACAGGAAAAGAAAAACCTCGCCTGTACATGAATGCCATCAAACAGCCTTTCCCCTCGAATCCTGAACCTCTTCGAGAAGCGGAATTCGAAGGTTTGATGGAGGCGTGCGGCCCGTGGAATATTGAAAACCCCCATTTCGCCGTGGCCGTATCGGGCGGGCCCGACAGCACTGCCCTGGCCCTTCTGCTTGATGTTTGGCTGCAAAAACGGCAGGGAAAGCTTCTGGCCCTGATCATCGATCATCGCCTGCGTGAAGGTTCGGGTGAGGAAGCTCGCCAGGTGGGGGGGCAGCTTACTTCGAAGAATATTCCCCACGTTATCCTCACCTGGACACACGAAGGGCCACCACAAAGCGCCATTCACGCCTCGGCGCGCCGCGCGCGCTATGACCTGCTGCTTGAGGCCTGCCGCCAGCAGGGCATCGCCCATCTTTTTCTTGCGCACCATGCCGACGACCAGGCCGAAACCATTCTGATGCGCCTGTCGCGCTCGACCGGCATCGACGGCCTGGCCGGCATGGCCGTGAAACGCGAGCAGGAAGGTATCCTGCTGGTGCGCCCCCTGCTTCCGGTGCGAAAATCCAGGCTTGAAGCAACCTGTCGGGCGCAAGAATTTGAATTTTTGCGTGATCCGTCGAACGATTGGGAACGCTTCACCCGCGCCAAGCTGCGTTCCAAGCGCGAGGCGCTGTCCCGCGCCGGCTTAAGCGTGAACAAGCTGGCTGACATCGCCCGCGAGGCGGGGTTGGCCCGCGCCTATCTGGAAACCGCCTGCAATGACTGGCTGAAAGCCCACGCCACCGTGAATGCCTATGGCGTGGCCAGCCTTTCCTATCCCGCCTGGCTGGCGCAGGAAGGGCCTATGCGCCTGCGTACGCTAAGCCGGGCTTTGGTCGCCGTGGGTGGCGGTGAATATCCGCCGCGCGGCGATTCCTTAAGCCGGCTTTGCGCGCATTTGGCGCAAAGCCAGGGAGTGCAACAGACGCTGGGCGGCTGTCACATTCAATTGCGGCAGGAAACTGTTCTTCTCATGCGCGAAGCGGGCTTGATTGAAGACGAAGCGCCGCTTTCTTCCTTCACGCCCTATCGGCGTTGGGACAACCGTTTTGTTTTCCATTTTCCGAACGAAGCCACGCTCGATGGTGCAACCGTGCGGCGGCTTGGTCATGTCAGCCGGCATGTTCTGGAAAAAAAGGGCGCGGCGCGCCTAGCGCAATTACCCGCCACGATGCGTGAAGGATTGCCCGGCATTTTTCGCGATTCCGAACTTTTTATGCTTCCCGATTTTGCCCTGGAAAACCCGCTCCCATCTGCACAAGCTGTTGTAACTGCGGTGTTTTCTCCCCGGCATGGGTTTTTTGTTAAGCCTTTTATGCCTTCATCCTTTATAATGGCCCATGAAAGCCTTTTTGGCGTTGCTTAATCTTTGTCGGGCACTATGTGTTAACACCTTCTTGGGGGCAGAACGTTGAATAATTTCGGCAGAAATATCCTGGTGTGGATCCTGTTGCTGGTCATGTTGGGTGGCCTTTACAACATGATGCAGAACGCCAGCCAGATTCCGCCCGGCGCTTCTATCCCGTTCAGCGATTTCATCAACCGCGTGGACGAAAAGAAAGTTTCCGACATCACCATCCGCGGCCAATACGTGTATGGCAAAACGCTGGATGGCCATCCCTTCGCCACCTATGTTCCGCCCAACACCGACCTGACCAGCCTGCTTTCCGGAAAAACCCTGCGCATCACCGCCCAGCCGGAAGACACCACCACGCCCAGCTTCTGGAATATCGTGGTTTCCTGGTTCCCCATGCTGCTGCTGATCGGCGTATGGATCTTTTTCATGCGCCAGATGCAAAGCGGCAGCGGCAAGGCCATGGGCTTTGGCCGCTCGCGGGCGCGCATGCTGACCGAAAAAACCGGGCGGGTGACCTTTGAAGACGTGGCGGGCGTGGATGAAGCCAAGCAGGAACTGGAGGAAATCGTGGAATTCCTGCGCGAACCGCAGAAGTTCCAGAAACTGGGCGGCAAAATTCCCAAGGGCGTCCTTTTGGTGGGCCCGCCCGGCACCGGTAAAACCCTGATCGCCCGCGCCGTGGCCGGCGAGGCCAATGTGCCGTTCTTCACCATCTCGGGTTCCGACTTCGTGGAAATGTTCGTCGGCGTGGGCGCGGCCCGCGTGCGCGACATGTTCGAACAGGGCAAGAAGAACGCCCCGTGCATCATCTTCATCGACGAAATTGACGCCCTGGGCCGCAAGCGCGGCGCGGGTCTTGGCGGCGGCAATGACGAACGCGAGCAAACTTTGAATCAGTTGCTGGTAGAAATGGACGGCTTTGAAGCCAACGAAGGCGTGATCCTGATCGCCGCCACCAACCGCCCCGACGTGCTTGACCCCGCCCTGCTGCGCCCCGGCCGTTTTGACCGGCATGTGGTGGTGCCCAATCCCGATATTTCAGGCCGTGAAAAAATCCTGCGCGTGCATATGCGCAAGGTGCCGCTGGCCCCCAGCGTGGATGCCCGCACCATTGCCCGCGGCACGCCCGGCTTTTCGGGCGCCGACCTGGCCAATCTGGTGAACGAGGCCGCCCTGCTGGCCGCGCGCCGCAACCTGGCCGCCGTTAACATGGCCGAGCTGGAATCCGCCAAGGACAAGGTGATGATGGGCGCCGAGCGGCGTTCCATGGTGATGACCGACAAGGAAAAAAGCCTGACCGCCTATCATGAATCGGGCCACGCGTTGGTGGGCATTAATATGCCCGAGCATGATCCTTTGCATAAGGTCACCATTATCCCGCGCGGGCGCGCCCTGGGCTTGACGATGAGCCTGCCGGAAACCGATCGCCTGTCTTTCACGCGCGTGCAGCTTAAATCCATGCTGGCCTCGCTGTTCGGCGGACGTGTGGCCGAAGAGATTGTTTTCGGCAAAGAGAATGTCACCACCGGCGCCGCTAACGACATCGAAAAGGCTACCGATCTGGCCCGGCGCATGGTCACCGAATTCGGCATGAACGACACGCTAGGCACGGTACGTTATAATGCCAACGAAGAAGAAGTGTTCCTGGGTCATTCCGTGGCGCGGCAGCAGCATGTCTCGGAAGAAACCGCACGGCGCATCGATGAAGAAGTGCGCAAGCTGATCGACTGGGCCGAGAATATGGCGCGCGAAGTGCTGAACACCCGCCTGGAAGACCTGCACAAGCTGGCCAAGGCCCTGCTGGAATATGAAACCCTGAGCGGCGATGAAGTCCTGGCCCTGTTGCGTGGGGAAACCATCACGCGCTCGGACGACCAGTCACCGCCGCCAGCCGCCAAGGCCCCCTCAGGCAAGCAGGGCTCGGTCCCCTCGGGCGCGGGGATTCTGCCGCACGGGCTGGCCGAGCAAACGTAAAAAGGGGCTTAGGGGCTAAGCGGCTAAGGAGCCTGGAATCAGATAGCCCGTCTCTCAAATTCCTTTTATCTTCTTAATCCCTCAGTCCCTTAGCCCCTAAGTCCCTCTCTTGTCCTGGTCACGCACGCTTCTCAACTTTTTCGCGGATGCTTTCCGCCCGCCCTTCCGCACCACCCCGTGGATCGTACTGCTGTACGCGGTGTTGTCGGTTGTTTACAACCACGACAGTCACTTCAACCGCTGGACCCTGCCCGATACCGACGATTACATGCGCCTGGTTCAGATGCTGAACTGGGTGGGTGGGCAAAGCTGGTTTGATCTTCACCTTCCGCGCCTTTACCCCCAGCACCTGATCACCATGCATTGGGGACGGCTGCCCGATATTCCCCTGGCGGGTTTCTTTTTTGTTTTGCGCATGCTGGCCATCTTTTTCCGGTGGCAAGCGGAAGCGCAAAGCCTAGCCATGCTTACCGCCTTCCTTTGGCCGCCGGTTTTGCTTGGGCTGTTACTGTTTTTGATGCGCGAAATAGCCCGCCCTTTGATGGGCAAGGCCCGCGCGCCGCTGATTTGCTTCTTCGTACCGCTCTGCACGCAGTTGATTTTCCAGTTCATGCCCATGCGCGTGGATCACCACGCCTATATCTTGCTCAG
>JACQAB010000199.1 GCA_016195205.1 Pseudomonadota bacterium | reverse complement strand
TCCCCTCCCCTTGAGGGAGGGGATAAAGGGGTGGGGTCTGGCGGTGGCCATCAGGCGTAAATGGTTGGGTCTTGAGTGCGTCGCGCCCCACCCCACCCCTAGCCCCTCCCTCAAGGGGAGGGGAATCCGAGTTTGCGTGTGGCGCGGCTGTGCCAATAATTCTAAACAAAATCTTCGCGCCCTCCGACTTGCCGATCCAGTTTTCCTGCATCAGCCGCACTTTTTCCGGCCAGCGGTTCAGGGTTTTCAGGCTTTGCAGCAGGTCTTCGGCATAGGCGGTGATTTTGAAGAACCATTGCGACAATTTGCGCTTTTCCACCAGCACGCCCGAGCGCCAGCCGCGCCCTTCGATGACCTGCTCGTTCGCCAGCACGGTTTCATCGGCGGGATCCCAGTTGACCATCGCCTCGCCGCGATAGGCCAGGCCCAGCTTGTAAAAATCCAGAATCAGTTTCTGCTGATGCTTGTAATAGGTGGCATCGCAGGTGGCGAATTCGCGCGTCCAGTCGATCGACAGCCCCATGCGCTTCAATTCGCCGCGCATGGTGGCGATGTTTTCATGGGTCCATTTGGCGGGATGAATTTTACGCTCGCGCGCCGCGTTCTCGGCCGGCAAGCCAAACGCGTCCCAGCCCATCGGATGTAGCACGCCGAAACCCTGCGCGCGCTTCAGCCGCGCCACCACGTCGCCCAGGGTGTAGTTGCGCACATGGCCCATATGGATGCGCCCCGACGGATAGGGGAACATCGACAACACGTAGTATTTCGGTTTTGAAGAATCTTCCTGCGCCGCGGAGCTTTGGTGCTGTTCCCAAAGCCGCTGCCATTTTTCTTCGGTATTTTGGACGTCGTAGGGCATGGGGGCTGGGCGGCTCGGGGGCTTGAGGACTAAAGGGATAAAAAATACGAGAATCTTTTGGGAACTTCTACCCCCCAGTCCCCTAGCCCCCTAGCCCCTTTTTTCATCTTCCAACGACTTGACGCGCAGCTGGCGGGCGCGGGTCAGAATGCTGTCTTCTAGCTTGCTGGCGGTGTCGGCCGCCGCCGTGGCATCGGCCCAGTTGCCGCTCTTCTCTTTAACCTGGCGGAAGACGCTGACCTTCACCCCGTCGGCGCGCAGGTCGCGGCTGAGGACGAAGACGTTCAGCTTCACCCGCTCATTCGGGGCGGCGGGGGTGGAGTACCAGTCGGTGATGACCGTTCCGCCAAAGGGGTCGGCCGAGGCGATAGGCATGAAGGCGATGGTATCCAGTGCCGCCCGCCACAGGAAACCATTAACGCCGATGCCGGTCGCCTGGCGCTTCTTGCGCTCGTCGTCCCGGTCGCCGAACAGGCTGAAGCCACCCTTTTCGGAAACGGCGCTGCCGTAGGCGTAGCGGCTCTCGCGGTCCTTGTCGGGGAATTTCTCCTCGCGGTTCACACCCGCGCAGGCGGCAAGAAGGAGGAGGGCGGCGAAACAGGCAAGGATAGGGCGAAAAACCATGGGGGGCTGAGGGGCTTGGGGGCTGGGGGGCTCGGAAGAAAAAAGCATGGTGTTTGATAGAGCCAGAAAACTGCTGAAGAAAGAGAAGCGCGTGTTATATAAGGAGCTTACGGCAAAACAAAGATTTTCTTATTTCTAGCCCCCTAGCCCCCAAGTCCCTCAGCCCCCTCTAACCCTTTGATCTGTGGTCACATTCCTTAATTTTTGTGGCCTTTGCGCCACAGGTCGGCCTGAAGCGCCCGAAACTCTATAATTAAAACTTGCCTGGGCAGCACATATAGACAAGATTGCCTCAATCCAAGCGGGGAAGCCGTTCGTGTTTCCCCATTATCCATAACCATCGATCACCTCATTGGGGGATTAAATCATGCGTAAAATCCTGCTCGCCTCAACGGCTCTTGCCGGTATCGCTCTATTTTCCAGCCCGGCCCTCGCCGGTATGGAAGTGACCGTCGGCGGCTACAACGACTTCCGCGCCGGTTTCTTTGATAACAGGCTAACACCCGGAACGAAGCGTCACGAAGATTTCCAGGACGAATTCCAACTCGAGATTGAAGCCAAAGCCAAGGCCAGCAATGGCATGGAATATGGCGTCGTCGCCAGCTTGTGGAACGGCCCGAACTACGCTACTTCTCCAGGCGTTGGCGCGGCCGACCAAACCTTCGTCCGGCAGGAAAACGGCATTCAAGTCCATCAGGCCTATGGCTATGTCAACGGCGCCTGGGGCCAGATCCGCCTCGGTGACGAGCACGGCGCTTCCGACTTCGGCATCACGCCGCCTCAAACCTATGACTTCGGCGCTCAGGTCAACGGTGCCTACACCGAGTTCGTGGATGCGGCCACGGTGTTTAGCCTGCGTCCGGCCTATGTCGACGATGTCGAAAACAACACCAAGGTCAGCTACTTCACGCCCAAGTTCGGCGTGCAGGGCCACAAATTCCAGTTGGGCGCAAGCTACATGCCGAACTGGTATGACCAGGGGGACAACGTGATTCTGTCTCAGCCCACGGGTGTCGCTCAGGATCCCAATGGCACCGACAACTACAAGAACGTGTTTGAAATCGGCGGCGGTTACGAAGGCACTTGGTTCGACAAGTTCTCAACCAAGGCCGGTTTCGTGGTCACCACGGGTCAGGGCCTCAAAACCGCTACCTTTACGAATAGCGGCGCCATTCGTGACTTCACCACATGGAACGTCGGTGGTCAGGTTGGCTATGCCGGTTTCACGGTGGGCGGCAACTATGTTGATGGCGGCCACTACAACGCGGGCGCGGGTCAAAACCGTGACCAGCAAGTCTGTAGCGTGGGCGGCAG
>JACQAB010000157.1 GCA_016195205.1 Pseudomonadota bacterium | reverse complement strand
TGTTCCGACAACGGCGGGGCGGGACGGTGGCTGGGCAGCTTTTTGGTGGATTTTACGGGGCCGCGTTCGTCAATCGGCTCGCCGATCACGTTCAGAATGCGGCCCAGCGTCCCCTCGCCCACCGGCACCATGATGGGTGCGCCGCTGTCGGAAACCTTCGCGCCACGCGTGAGGCCGTCAGTCGAGTCCATGGCCACGCAACGCACGGTGTTCTCGCCCAGATGCTGCGCGACCTCCAGAACCAGGCGCTTGCCGTCGTTCTGGGTTTCCAGCGCGTTCAGAATGGCCGGCAACGCGCCTTCAAACTGCACGTCAACCACGGCGCCGAGGATTTGGGTGACGGATCCAGTAGTGTCCATTGGTTTCCTTTAAGCTACGAACGGGTGAAAAGAAGAAACGAGACGGGCATCTGCTCGCCGGCCACTTCCGGTCTGGAACATTTGCTTTGAGGTTGCATTCACCCTCGACGTAAGGGCAAGGGCCATTTGGAATTCTTTTCCTGCAAACAGGCCCCTGGAATTGGTGGCCGTAACATAACGTTCCGATCTACCCTGATCAATAATATCGAAATACCGGGGACCATTTTCCAAGATCCAGTCGCCATGGGTTGCATGCATGGCAAGAATGCCGCTGCCTTGCGCCACCATCTTCTCAAAATCAGCCGTTGGAACAAAAATGTAAGGAACTTCTGGTTTTTTGGTTTGCATGTTTTTCTCCTATACCGCCTCCGCGCCCGTGACGATTTCGATCATTTCCTTGGTGATATAGGCCTGCCGCGCGCGGTTGTATTGCAGCGTCAGCTTGCCGATCATCTCGCCCGCGTTGCGGGTGGCGTTGTCCATGGCGGTCATGCGCGCGCCTTGCTCGCCCGCCGCGCTTTCCAGCAGGGCGCGGTAAAGCTGCACGCCCACATTGCGCGGCAGCAGATCGGCCAAAATGCCTTCCTCGTCGGGTTCGTATTCATAGGGGATGGCAGCGGCCTGTTCGGGTTTTTCATCCGCCTTGGGCATGGGCACGGGGATCATCTGCTGGATGGTGACGATTTGCGTCAGCACGTTCTTGAAGCGGTTGTAGATGAGGTAGACCTCGTCCATCTGGGTTTTTTCAAACATCTCCAGCATGGCGCGCGAGCCACGATCAGCCGTAACCACGATCAGCAGAACCGTTTTTTTCTGGCCCGTGCCGGTAAGCAGCTTGGGCCCCTGCGCGCCCGAGCCCAGGCTGGAGGTCAGCGAGGTCATGATGCGCGTCATGGCTTCGGCATAGGGGCGCGTGGCTTCGGCCTGTTCTTGCGCGCGACGAAACTTGCTGGCCGCAACCATTTTCATGGCCGAGGTGATCTTGCGCGTGGATTTCACGCTTTCGATGCGGATTTTTAGGTCTTTAAGGCTGGGCATAAGGCGCTTAGGAGGAATCGGCGGAAAACCGACCTTTTGTGGCCGACGGGGGCCGTGGCGTCAAGCCCTCGTTTTTCACGCTAATTTATTGTCTTTCAATGACTTTTACGTGCTGGCCATAGGCGGCCAATTCCTTGTCCGCGGTATATAACATCAAACCTTCGGCAAGGGCCTGGGCCACCAGCATGCGGTCGAAAGGGTCTCGATGATGATGGCGAGGAAGGCTCATTATTCTCTGAATATGCGAAGCATCCACCTGTAATATCTGCATTTCAAAAAAATCGATTTTTTCGATGAAATCTTTCAGGTCAAATTTCAGTTTACCCGCGGCAGTCTTGATTCCCAGTTCCCATAGCGAAACAATGCTGACTATCCTGTAATCGGCATCAACAATCTCTGCCTTTATCGTATCCGGTATAAACCGGGATTCATAAAAGGACCAATAAAGAAGATTGCTGTCGAGCAGAATGGAGGACATGGGCTACCGATAAAGGTCTTCCTCTTCTTCCATACCTTGATAAAAATCATTTTCTATTTCCTTGTTCACTTCCGGAGAATCCCAATCCGGCGCGGCCCAGCCTTTGCCTTCCAAGGCGCCAAAGACAAATTTGCGTTTTTTCCCCGGCTGTTTCATGGGCGTAAGGCGCACCAATGGCTTACCCGCGCGGGCAATGATAATTTCTTCCCCCCTCAAAGCTTTTTCGACAAGCTTGGAAAGATTGGTTTTGGCTTCAAACATGTTAAACAGATGCATGGTCTTCCTATCTAGCTAAGCTTAGCTAAGCTAACATAAAATGCTATGAAAATCAACAAGTTAACCTATTGATTAGGGGCTGTCGTAGATAAGGAAAATTATCTACGGTGGCCGGATGGGACTAAGGCGCTGTAAATTAAGCAGGAAGTTGCAGTCGCGGCTGCTGGAATGCTTTGTGCTGGAAGTGACGGCGCGCGCGGCAGCGAATACT